>NZ_JBLKCZ010000030.1:0-33951 GCF_047530595.1 Enterobacter sp. 01-M-02-SI-ECC
TTTCTTTAGCGCGCATGAGGTGTCCACCTGCAAAATAAGTGGGTGCTTAAGTTACAGGATCCTGGATTCGGGACCAGACGGTACTCAGACGACGCTTACAGATGATGAATTACCAGGGCAAGATTAATTATCATTTTTCACGTCAGAATTAATTACTGACCCCTCCTTAAAGAGAACGCACCCTGAATAGGTTTTTCACACTCAGGGAGTGTTTTTCATGAAAATGCCATTTTGCTGCCTGGCAGCACTGTTCCTTTCCGTCGGTGCCAGTGCCGGCACAGTGATATATACCGACTCCTCTCATGCCATAGCAGCAAATCCTGGTCCGGATGTCTCCGTTGTTGAGCTCGATGCGCCCGAACGTGCACAGGCGGACATTTTCGGTCAGTTATCTGCCGATCCCGTTCTTGCAGAACAACGTGCCCGGGCAGTGATCTCTTCCCCGAATTTCCGGCAGCAGCAACAACAACTGGCGGAAGCTTATGCGGGTGTCACTCATGCCTGGTCCCTCGGCCTGGAAAAATACCCGGCTGTGGTTTTTGATGACGTCTTTGTTGTCTACGGTACGACTGATGTCAACGAGGCAACCCGTCAGCTCGCTGCCTGGAAGGAGAAGAACCGATGAAATCTTTCTCCTTCCGCCCACGTCGACTGGCGATCGCCACATTGCTGGTTTGTTCCGGCACCATGGCCAGCGTCAATACAGCGAATCTTCTGGCCAGCGCGGCAAGTACAGACTGTATCAGCTGGCGTGTCAGTGGTATCTGCTACTGGTTATTGTGTACCCCATTTGGTTGCACGGTGAAAACCTCGGTAAAAGTGACACATTTCATTCCGGAGGCTGTGGTATCGGCTTACCTCAACCCCGGAGATAACCCCTGGACTGAAATGTCCACAGTTAGTAACGCCGCCAGCGGTGCTGAAGGTTCCCTGCTGGAAAGTGTGACGGGCGTGAGTACGGGGGGCGGTCGTCAGGAGATGAAAGCTCCCGGGGAGCGTAAGCAGAACCTGCATTTCTATTACGGTGACGCCTATGGCCATCCAGCTACGAAAGTTATTGGCGGTATGGTGCCGGGCTATTCATGCGACAGCGCTGCCACTCCTTTCATGCCCTATTTCAATAGCTCACTGGATGCTCTTGTCTGGCGAACGGGTGTCCCGGAGACCCTTTATCCCGAAGCACTCATCCCCGGGCAACGAGAAATCGGGGAAACCACATCCGGCAATATGTGGGGGAACGTTTATCCACGTAGCGGGTTTGTCACCCAGACAGACAGTTACAAATCAGCAGCGGTTGTAGTTCAGCGTGTCGCTGACGTCATTACCCGCTCCGGCCAGCTCCACGTCTACAACCCCCTTACGGGACAGAAGTCCCCGGGTTACTGGCCACCCGAGCCAGTAAAAGAAAATACCGGCACGAAAAACCACAAATGGCAGCGACTTTCGCCTCAGTTGTCCCAGACCTGTGCAGTGTTTCCCGACACCAATGGCCAGATAGCCCAGGACGGTAACTATGCCTGGGCATTGTGGCAACCGTACAGCTGCTGCAAACGTCGCGGCCAGACGTTCCTTTCCAGCACCGATTTCTCATAAAGGTTCAGAACATGAAAAAAGCAGGACTTTTACTGGTTTTTGCCTCGCTGCCGGCAATGGCAGCTGATATCTCTTTGTCTTCATCGGGGGCGTCAGTTAGCGGTAACGCTATCAGCGATGGGCTCTTTTATTCTATTGGTGGCGGTTCGGTTATTTCACCCCCGCCCAGTCGTAACAATATGTCCAGGATAGGCATTAATGGTGGCCTTAGCAGTGATCTGATGTGTGGCAATTTCGACATCAAAACAACCGTTGGCAACCAGCTGAATGGTATTACCAGCGGGTTTAAGGATCTGATGGGGAATGTGATTCAGGGGGCGACTGGTGCTGTCATGAGTATGCCGGCAATGGCTATTCAGCGCGCAAACCCCGGGCTGTATGAAATGCTCACCAATGGCGTTCTGCAGGCCGGTTTGAGCTTTGATAAAGCGATGTTGAACTGTCAGAGCATGTCGAAGAAGCTGGCTGATTATACCATTGGCAATAAATGGCAGCAGGTAGCTGTCTCTGAAGAGTACAAAGATATTGTGGCCACAAGTGGCGGCGATGCGGTTTCCAGCGACCAGAAACTGCAAAAAGCAACTGGAGAGGAAGGTGTGACGTGGGTCGGTGGTCAGAAAAGGGGCGGTAAGGGGCAGCCCGCAATTCAGCCCACTCGGGATCTGGCCAAAGCTGGTTATAACATGATGAACAATTTGCCAGTGACCAGTAACAGCAGTGTCGGCTCCTCGAGCTGCAATGGTACCGCATGCCAACGTTATAAATCTTCTGAAGAGGCCGCAGCGGCCGTTGTTAAAGTGCTTGGTGATCGTTCCATCAGGACTTGCCGGGAAACCAGTGAATGTACCAGTGGTGGAACCGATAACCAGCCGGGCAGTGCTGTCGCTGGTACTGGCTTTTCTCCCATCCTTGAGGATGCCACGAAAGAGAATCTGGAGCAGCTTAGTAAGCTGGTTAGTGGTGAACTGCAGCCCACCACTGATAACCTTTCCGCACTGAAAACCGGCAGTCTGGTTGTCACCCGCGGGGTAATTCAGGCATTACGTGACGATCCTGACAAAGCGGCCCTGGTTCAGCGGCTTGCCGGCGAACTGGCGATGTCCGATACCGTTGAAACCGCGCTAACAATGCGCAGGATGCTCACCACCGGTGAATCCGAACCTAATGCTGCAGAGCAGCCGGAAGCTATTGCCGAGGGTGATCGCCGCATCGATGCCCTCGATCGCGAGCTGACGGCGCTACGTAATGAGATGGAGTTACGCAAATCTATCAGCAATAACAGTCTGCTTACGGCACTGGAACGGCAGGGAACAAGGAATCAGGATAACCGTCTGCAGCAGAAAGCCGGTAACGAGGACCAGGGCTTCAGCCAGATGGGCCAGTCTCAGTCTTCCGGAGCAAACTGATATGAGACTTAACCCGCTCAGCGGCCATATTGGCCGCATTCTCCTTATGGTGCTGCTCATTCTGTTGATGACGGCCAGCATGTTTGCTATCGCAGCGGTATTTATGGCTTACGACCCTGATGGACACATCACACGGCGCTGGTTGCATGACAGCCGATGGGGACTGTTTGCCTGGCGACTGGTTCTTTATGGCTGCCTTATTACCGCCTGGATACTGAAGGTACGCCCACAGGCATTAATCCGTTGGCCGGACGGACGTCCGCGTCTTGTACGTATGGAACTGATGGGGGTGTTGTTCCTGGTAGCCACAGAATATGTGGCCTGGACAAGCGCTGTGTAAGGAGAGGACGATGACCGCAAACAGTTTTCTGGAATATTTTCTCGTTCTCTTTGGCTGGGTAATGAACAATGCTATGTGGAGCATTCTCAGCAATACGGGCCTTTTTGCATTGCCACTGGTGGTCAGGGTTCTTGGCGTCTGGCTGAAAGTGAGGGAGGAGGGGGCTGACGAGGGGAACAAAGGGCTTCTTGCCCTTCCGCGAATCGAACATGCACTGTATGTGTCTTATCTTGTGATGCTCTTTTGCTGCATTCCACTGTTGCCGGTGGATATCAGCACGATCAAGTTCGACAGTTCGCGCGCTAAACAGTGCGGCGTCAGTGTGCCGACACCACAGAATTCTGGCTACAAGGGACTCGTTAATGATTTTGACGGTCGTACGGCCGAGGTTCCAGTATGGTGGTATCTCCTGCATATGATGTCGAAGGGCACAACGCAGGCAATGATTGCGTCAATCCCATGCGGTACGAATTTGCGACAGATGCGTTTTGACGTTCAGAACACGAAACTGCGTGATCCTGTGTTGCTGCAGGAGGTCCAGGAATTTGCAGATCAATGTTACTCGAGAGCATATTTCAGACTGAAAAACAGCAACAGCCAGCTCAGTGATGCCACCATCAACTCCGTGGGCTGGATAGGTAGCAGCTACTTCCTGAATACTTCCGGATATTATGACTACTACACGGCTATGACGCCACGTAGCCAGTGGCCTTACAACAGTAGCCGGGACAGTGGCTATCCAGATACAGGTGCAGGTGGATATCCAACATGTAAGACGTGGTGGTCCGATGGTACTTCCGGGCTTCGCAAACGAGTTCTGGCCAGCTTTAGTGATAACACACGTAAGGAGGTGCAGCGCCAGTTCCCTGGACAGCAGTGGGAAGAAATCGCCCTACGCTGGCTTGTCAGCCCACGTAACGCAGATCTGTCCGGGGGCGGTACCACTTATGCTGTTGGCAGTAGCGATACAACCACCGGAGTAGTTGGTAATCTTACACGCCTTACCTCGTCTATTGGTCTTGGACTGAAACAGGTCGAAGCGTTACCTGGTTTTGATGCATTGAAACAGGCATTGCCAATGATTCAGGCATTATTGTTGATGATGGTAATCACGGTCATACCGGCATTACTGATGTTCAGCGCCTACGATCCGAAAACTATTTTTACTATCTCGTTCGCATTGTTCGCTCTTCAGTTCATCACGTTTTGGTGGGAGCTGGCAGGCTGGCTTGATGACAGATTGATCACCATCCTCTATGACAATATGGCTGAGCAGGGGATTGCAAACAGCTCGGTGCCTTTCGCGGCTTTCTTTAGTTCAACGGCTGATGGATGGATTATGAACCTGGTTCTGGGGATGATGTACTTGGTATTTCCCGCGTTTTGGGTAGGAATGCTTAGCTGGATTGGCGTTAATTTGGGAACAGCAATAACTACTGGATTAGAAAAAGGTGGTTCTCAACCACAGCAGGCGGGAGCCGAGGCTGGAAGAGGAGCTCAGCAGATTGTTACAGATAAAGTCGGGGGAGCTATAAAAGGAAGCTTCAAATAGTAGTATTCATTCTATAGAGGACTGCGCGATATTTGAAACGCGCAGTTCATCTATTATCAGTCCATTTCCTATCTTGATCTGCCCATTCAGCCCTTTCTTCTTCCCAACGTGCTCTCCATTCGTCATTTCGTTTTTTACGTTCGGGAGTTATGGTCAGAATATTTGCTATACCATCGAGTACGGAGGTTCCACATGCATTGGTTGCACTGGTTAGTGCAATTGGCTCAGGTTTTTTCCGCTTTAACTTGGACTCATCACAAACGATATTGCGGCGTTTTGTGGTGAAGCGCGCAAAGGTGCTGCTTAGGTCATCTTTATTGAAACCGTCTTCGCTCATGGCAATGACTCCTCATTTTGTCTAATAAATAAGCTACTAAAAATCCCCTTTACACGCAAATTATAAAGCGCTATTGGGGGAGGGTATCGGCTCACCTGCGCGTTCTTTGGCGGCGAGCTCCAGCCCGCAACATAAGAATATATGACGAAATGTTTCTGGATTACTAGGTGAATGCTTCTATAGTGGGATGACTTCTGGCATCACATGGAAAAGAAACAATGACGGTAGGATCACGCTGGTTTAAATTTGATTTTCATAACCATACCCCGGCCTCAGATGACTACAGAGTACCGGATCTCCAGCCCCGGGAATGGCTGCTGGCTTACATGCGACAGCAGGTCGACTGTGTTGTCATTAGTGACCATAACAGTGGGGCCTGGATTGACGTTTTGAAAGCGGAACTGGCGAACATGTCCCGGGACGCCAGTTCCGGTGAACTGGCAGACTTCCGGCCGTTGACTCTGTTTCCGGGGGTGGAGCTCACGGCCACCGGCAACGTCCATATCCTCGCAGTGTTGCACACCCAGAGCACCAGTGCCGAGGTGGAACGGCTCCTGGCCCAGTGCAACAACAACTTCCCTATTCCGCGTGAAACCCCCAATCATCAGCTTGTGCTCCAGCTGGGACCTGCGGGCATCATCAGTAATATCCGTCGTAACCCGGAAGCGATTTGTATCCTCGCACACATTGATGCAGCGAAAGGCGTTCTGACAAGCCTTACTAATCAGGGGGAATTGGCGGCCGCTTTTCAGGCAAACCCTCATGCTGTGGAGATCAGACACAGGGAGGAGGATATTACGAACGGGACTCACCGGCGTCTGATTGCGGATTTGCCATGGCTCCGGGGATCAGATGCGCACCACCCTGAACAAGCGGGAGTGCGCACTTGCTGGCTGAAGATGTCCGCGCCTGATTTTGACGGTCTCAGGCATGCATTACTCGATCCGGAAAACTGCGTGTTGTTCGATGATAATCCTCCGGAGGCACCAGCTTCACATTTGCGAAGCCTGACATTCAGGACCCGACTTTGCCGGCCGGCGGACCAGAATGGGGCCTCCGTCGAGTTCAGTCCGTTTTACAACGCGGTGATCGGCTCCCGGGGCAGTGGTAAGTCCACGCTTATCGAAAGTATCCGTCTGGCCATGCGAAAAACCGAAGGACTGACTGTGTCTCAAAGCAACAAGTTGAGCCAGTTCAGTCAGACGGGGATGGGCATGGAGGCGGATTCTTTCATCGAATGTGTATTCCGCAAAGAAGGCACCGATTTCAGGCTCAGCTGGCGGCCCGGTGGTCGTCATGAATTGCATATCTTCAGCGAAGGTCAGTGGGTGCAGGACAATCACTGGTCAGCAGACCGTTTTCCCCTCTCGATATACAGCCAGAAAATGCTCTACGAGCTGGCGTCGGACACAGGGGCATTCCTGCGCGTCTGTGACGAGAGTCCGGTGGTCAACAAACGTGCCTGGAAAGAGCGCTGGGATCAACTGGAAAGAGAATATCTGAATGAGCAAATCACGCTGCGTGGTCACTTGGCCAGCCAGACGATCGCGGGCACACTGCAGGGGGAGCTGTCTGATGCTGAACGGGCCGTCAGTCAGTTGCGGTCCAGTGCGTACTATCCAGTTTGCACCCGTCTGGCCACGGCCCGGGCTGAACTGTCTGCGGCGACTCTTCCTCTGGAGCATCATGAACAGCGTGTCGCTGGCCTGAGGGCGCAGGCGGAAGAGTCAGTACAAGTCCCGGTTCTCCAGGTGGAGGCGTCTGCACCACTGACAGCATTTATGACGCGTCTTTCGGACGTACAGCAACAATATGAACAGCGTCTTGACACGCTGTTGTTAGACTATGCCGCGGAACTCGATGCCATCAGGCAGGAGCCCTCTCTTCTCGCACTGGAAGAGGTGGTCCGCAACCAGGAGGAAACCGTACAACGTGAGGCTATTGCGTTACGGGAGCAGGGGCTCAATCCGAATGTCCTCGATGAGCTGATGACACGTTGCGAGTCGCTGAAATCGGAGCTGAGAAATTACGCCGATCTTGACGGGACGATTGCTGCCTCCGCAGCGAAGTCCGCAGAATTGCTGGCTGAAATGCGTAACCACCGTATGGTACTGACCGAAAAGCGGAAGGCGTTTCTGTCCTCCCTGTCTCTCAGCGCGCTGGAAATAAAAATTCTGCCGCTCTGTGCCCCGTATGAAGACACTGTATCTGGCTATCAGGCGGTAACCGGCATCGGCAACTTTGCCGAACGTATCTATGATAATGGTGACGGAAGCGGGCTGCTTCACGGCTTTATCAGTCTGCGTCCGTACAGTCCGATGCCAGCGGCTACGGAAAGCAAATATCTTGAGCTGGATAAGCTTAAAGCGCTGCATCTTGCTATCAATCGCGAGGAGCCGGGCGCCGGGGCAGAGCTTCACGGTGCTTTCAGAAATCGCCTTAAAGGTCTGAATGAAGCGCAACTGGATGCCCTGCAATGCTGGTATCCGGATGACGGGATCCACATTCGTTACCAGACACCCGGGGGAGGAATGGAAGACATTTCCTCTGCCTCACCGGGACAAAAAGGGGCGAGCATGTTGCAGTTCCTGTTGTCGTATGGCACCGATCCACTTCTGCTGGATCAACCAGAAGACGACCTGGACTGCCTGATGCTAAGCATGAGCGTTATCCCTGCCATCATGGCAAACAAGAAACGCCGGCAGCTGATTATCGTGTCGCATTCTGCCCCAATAGTCGTCAATGGTGATGCGGAATACGTTATCAGTATGCAACACGACCGCTCTGGCCTGTACCCGGGGCTTTGTGGAGCGCTTCAGGAGACGCCGGTGAAGGCGCTGATTTGCCGACAAATGGAGGGAGGGGAAAAAGCATTCCGTTCCCGTTATGAGCGGATACTAAGCTGAGAAACTGTACCATCCCTAGGGCAGACAGACGTGTCAGAAGAGTAGCACCTGCGTGCCATTGAGTGTTTGAAAACCCGAACATTGGCCCCCATCATGCTGTTGGAGGCAGCATGATGGGGGCCAATGAGGCCTGTGAGTTACCCTTTCCCCTGACAGCCATCACCAGAGTGTCAGTGGTGAGCATTGAGCCATGCAATCAGAAGTGCATCGCTACGGGAAAGCGTCCCATTTTTCAGCTGATTATCAATGGCTGTGTACAGTTTTTTTTCAGTGATTCCGTGAAGGGGGTTCAGTTCCCTGAAAACTGACTCACTGGTAAACTGGCACCGGGTAAATGCCTCCTCAGCGGTACTGACGGTTGGGTGGATCACCACAATATTAAACAACGCGCTGATGGTTGCCCGCAGATAGTGTTCAAGGTTCACCGTCAGCAGGTCAATGTGCGGGCTGGTGCCTGCATTGTGCACGATGGTGTTTCTCAGCAGATACAGGCGGTGAAGATGTCGGGTGACTTTCTCTGCATGCTGCTGCAGTTTATCCGCCATTTTCTCGGGTGACGCACAGATCCCGGCAAGCTTACGCACTCGGTACATGACATATGGAAAGTGCTGTAAATCTGCCTGAAGCTCACGGGCCCGGTCTGCATCTTTAAGAAGGGCATAGAGCTGCCCCAGCGGAAGTGAGGCAATGTCTGGTGTGCGCAAGGGGTGTCCCGGTTCTCGCAGGATGAAGCGAAGTACTTTTCTTAGTGAAAAAAGCTGTTTAACAATATAATCCAGCACCATGCAGGGAGCCACAACGCTGATGACATGCTGTTCATGAGATGGTGTGCCAGGGGCAACCCCTAGCGTTAATGATTCAAGTGCCGACCAGTAAGCGGTGAAACGACTCTCCTGAACCTGGCTTTCAATACCGTTACGGAAAAACCGAAATACGGAGCTGATTTTTTTACGGGACACATCCGGTGTATCTGTGAATAGCCGGTTCATCGCCACCATAAAGCGCGCAAACTCCTCGTCTGTTAACCGGTCCGAGTTTGCCTCGATTTCATTATCGAAGCGCGGCACTTCGGCTTCGTCTTCATCCCTGATTATCATGAACTGTTTCTGGACGGTGATATCTCCCTTACCCACCATGTAGGCAATAACATCCAGGGATTCACGAAGCATCTGACCGGCCATGTTACGGGCAGATGTGTCAGACATTGAGCAAACTGGTATATCGACAGAGAGGGAGAAGCGTTGTCGGGCTTCATCAAGTGGCCGGAACACACATCCGTTGAACTGCAGTGTGGGTCCTTGCGTGTTAAGCAGGGTGTGCAGTTTCTCACTGATAATAAACATCCGGACTGTTACGTCCCGGGTAGGTGTTACCAGTTTCTGCCGGAACGAGTGAAAGGCGGTCCGGAAAGCGTCCGGTTCAGTACTCACATTTCTGAAAATATTGATATACAGCAAGTAACATTCCGTAAGCGTCATTCCCCGGGTGAGGAGCACACTCATGACCCCGTTCGTCAGTGCGTAAATATCCCGCGCACAGTTTTCATCCAGAGGGTGCTCTGTAAACAGCTCCTGTTCAAGCATCTCAAGAGCCTCAGTGATATAACTGGCCTCGGTGATATCCGCCAGTTGTACGCAGAGGCTACAGATAAGACGAGGACGCTTTTCCACCGGGCTGCGAGTGGGGTCAACCAGCAGATCTCTGTCCAGAAGACTCACCAGTTGAGCGGGGATGTCCTCAAATGCCTCTCTCCTGAGAACTTGATCGGTCTCGAGTAACTCGAGCAGTTCTGTGGCCACCCGGAGTCTTATTTTATCGGCACTGAAACGATCTTCCATTTCGTAAAGAAACAGCAGTTCGCGGATTGTGTTGAGTGGATTGCTGTATCCGACACGGTCCGTATCCGGGCTGTTTTTATGGCAGAAGTTGGACCAGCATTCAGTAAAATAGAGCTGACGCTCGGTAAGCACGTCCCTGTTCAGACGTCGGTCGATACGCATAGGTCTGGAAATCTCTTGTACAGTGAGTTATGATTCATTCATACCATATTTAAATCATCTGCCGCCATGCGGGGGATGTCACCGAAAAAAACGGCTCTCCCTTCTGTCAGTGGCTCAGTCCCGGGAAGGCTCAGGGCCTCATATTCAGAAAGCCACCCTTACTGGTGGCTTTTTTTTCAGCAGTCCGGGATCCTTGTTTCACCTTGGCACTCCTAGAAATTGCAGGTTGTAAAGCTCACAGTATTACATCATTGCTAAAATTGCATTGTATTCCGATTTTGTCTCTGATTATGCAATGTTCTGTTTCCCTTCGATCCGAAAAAAGCATGTTCCGGATCTCCTGATCGTCACCGGCCGCTCATCAACCTTTTTGACAACATGTAGCGTCTTAACCAACTGAGTATGACGCTATATGTTGTGTTCTGCGCCCTGATGGTGACCGGACGCTCAGCATCGGAAAAGGTCGCTACGCTTATTCCAGCACCGTGGTACACTTCCGGAAAGTTACTATCTGGCAGAAAATCGGATCTCCCGAAAACGGGCACCCGGTAATTTAATGAAGTGCCTATATGGTTGCTTATAATTAACCTATAAACCATACCGGAAGTGAAAGTCATCAGGCGTGACGGACAGGCGCGTCAGTGGGTGATGATTGCGGTCAGGGATTATTTGATCGGTTTTAATTAAGGAGATTAGGTTACTGGAAGCTGAAGAACTGATAGATGATCTGATCGCAGACGAATACACACAGGCCTGGATTTGCTGGAAAGACCTCCCGACTGACGACGATGATGTCAGGATGACTGAGCGGCTGATCCTGGATACGAATGGGGTCATTATCGCTCGTCAGATTTGCCCCCCGTTAACTTACGGTTGGTCCCGGGTCGATTGGTCGTTAAGACCAGCTTTGTTCCCTATACCGGATCAAGCTATGGATCTGAATCTACACGATAGAGAAGAAGCTATCAGTACGGTTGTGTTTTTCGGATGTATATGAAAACGGGTTGCGGGATTTCTCAATAAAGCAGCGTAACAACTAAGGAGCTAAGGATGGGGCGTTCCACTAAGGTGATTATCAAGGGAAGGGAGTTTTCTTCCAAAAAAGCAGCTGTGGGGCATTTCATGGATCAGCGTGAAACAGTCAAAGAAGTGGGCCCGCTGAAAGAGGGAGAATTGTTTGATGAATTACGCGAGCTTTATCTGCGTTACTGCGAAGTGACCAGCTTTGATCTTAATGGCAGGATTATCTATGCCTTCAGTGTGGATTATGAGCCGCGACAGAACGGTCAGACCTGGGCATCACACCTGTGCTACTGGGTACATTTCTCGCCGAAGCAGAGTTTGTCCTTTTCGGTCAGAGAAGCGGTGGATGAAATTGCAAAAGCTGCTGCTAAACAAATTTAATGGCGGGCGGGATTTATGATTAAAGACATTCCATTGCTCTCTTTTGAATATCTGCATTACATCGTTGATAGTCTTGGATGGATGCTGCCAGTTTATTTATATCTCTTCAGTTTTATTTACGCATTTATTCATGAATCCGGACATGCCCTTATGGCCATGTGCCTGGGAACTCGGGTAACGCGCTTTCAAGTGGGGAAACCTATGTTGTTCCGGTTCAAAAGGGGCAGACTTATCCTGAAGTTTGGATTGCTTTTTCCGGACGGAGGTGTGAGTTACCACTATGCGAATGACGCCCCCAGGTGGAAAGTTATGGCGGCGGCGCTGGCTGGTCCATTATTGCCCGTGATTCTGTCAGTACCAGTTTTTACTCTTACCGGTATTCAGCCACTAATGGTCATTGCCGGGTTGATTGTAATGATACTGACTCTGGTTAACCTAAATCCCTTCATGATGGAAACAGATGGTCAGAAAGTTCTCAAGCATCTGCATGCCATAGTTCAGGGGCGGAAAGTCCTGAATTCCTGAGCAACTGTTACACGAGTTCCATCTACTTAGTTGAAAGGAATGTTGATGAAGATGTCTTTTCTTGGTCTGCCAAGCGAATATGTTGCCCAGTCACAGCTGTGGCTATCGACTATCCGGCGGCGCTGGCGCTGCGTCAGATGGCTCTTTTGTATGTCGAACTGCCGAAATACCTGCTGGCGCCGGAAGTGAGCGCGTTACTCCATTATGTCCCGGATCTGCACCGCAGAATGCTGCTAGAGACGCTTTGGAACACCGGCGCGCGCATCAACGAAGCGCAGGCGCTGACGAGGGGCGATTTTTCTTTGACGCCGCCTTGGCGTTTGTACAGTTGGCCACTCTCAAGCAGCGCACGGAAAAAGCGGCCAGAACAGCAGGGCGTGCGTTAGCCGACAGTCAGGTACATCTCTTGGTTCCCCTCTCAGATAATCAGTACGTCAGCCAGCTGCAGATGTTAGTGGCTAGCCTGAAAATTCCGCTAGAGCGTAAAAACAAACGTACCGGCAGAATGGAAAAGATACGCATCTGGGAGATCACCGACCGGACGGCAAGTACATGGGTGAATGAAGCGGTTTAAGCCGCTGCGGCCGACGGCGTGACGTTCTCCGTGCCGGTGATGCCTCACACGTTCCGTCACTCCTATGCCATGCACAAGCTGTACGCCGGTATTCCGCTGAAGGTGCTGCGTCATAAGTCGGTAAGCTCGACGGAGGTGTACACGAAGGTGTTTGCCCTTGATGTCGCTGCCAGACACCGTGTTCATTTTCAGATGCCTACAGATGAAGCAGTAAGTTTGAGGAAGCAGATTACTCAACATGTGGGGTAAACCGGCACTATACAGTTCAGCCAGAATTATCTAATCGAAGCGCGCGGCTGTATCTCGTCAAACAGATTTAGCTGAGTGACGCGCTCCTCAATAATAGATGCGGTGCGGACTTAGCCATGCCCTCTTGGCACACAGAAGATCTTTAGATCCGTCAAGGCTGTGGTTATGCAGACATCGTTCAGATTGTTAATGACAGAAAATAGTTAGAATAAATCTCCGCAGCAGAAATCAAGGCGTAGTGAGAGTGTTGTTGAGTCTGTCTTCAAGAAAATCACAACCTTTTACAAAATAGGTAAGACGTTACCTCCAGGGTTCGTGGGCCTATTTTCAGGTGCACTCTCTTTTTGCCAGCCTCCTGAAAACCTCTTTTCTGATAAAACTGGAACGTGGAACCCGTATCGGTGAAAAGATAAATTTTTTTTCCTTTTTCCCTGTCCTCAAGCTCTTTAAGCAGGAGGGTGCCAATTCCAGCTCCTTTCGTTTCAGGGGCGACGGCAAAAAAAGTAATTTCCCCATCGAATTGAGAGTAATGTGGGTTTTTCTGTAACATTTCCATATTGAGTTTGTCCAGTTCCGCACCGGAATGACCGTATAAATTGCTTATTATACATTCTAGTATCGCAACAAAAATCTGCCGCAAAATGGAACTATAGATTGCTGGCTGATCGTTCATTTTTGCTATAAGTACACCGTAAAGCTTGTCCCCTGAATAAGCTCCCATAAGATGAGTTGCATGTAATAACTCATAATTCCAGTAGTGTTGTATGTACAATAAAAGATGCAGCCTGCTTGATGTGTACCAGCTGAGATGCATGCCAGAAATAGCAAACTGTCTGGCTCTGCGATAGTCTTTCTTTTGAACTTCTTTAATGGTTATGTCCATGCTCAACTCTTATGAAATCCTGTTTGTTAAATGTTGTGGCTGACTTATAATAAACGGGGACGTGATTTTCTCATCGCCATTTTTTAATATTTACGTATGTTTACGAAAATATCTCCCGATCTTAACGGTTTCTCCGCAGTTTCTTGACTGAGAATTGACAAGCGCAGGTTAAATTGTCTCTTTCATTTATCCTGGGGTTTATTATCATGTTTTTAAGTAAATTAAAAATGTTTGAGTATCAGTTTAAGGTTTTCAGAACACTCTTCGTTAGCGATGAAGAGTATCGCAGGAAAAAATTCAAAAAAATTTTTGGTAAAGAAGTCGACCTGACATCACCGAAAACGCTAAACGAAAAAATAAATTACAGAATGGTTAATCAGCGAAGTGACTTTTTTACGTTGGTCGCAGATAAAATTTCCGTGCGCGATTATGTTGAACTTACCATTGGTCGTGAGTATCTTGTTCCTTTATTGGGCGTTTTCGAAAAGCCAGAAGAAATTGAATTTAGCAGACTTCCACTGAGTTTCGTTATGAAGTGCAATCATGACAGTGGAAGCGCAATAATATGCAATAATAAATATGACCTTGATCTGGAAAATGTCATGCGTCATTTTAAACAGCATCTCAAAAGAAATCCGTATTACACAAACCGTGAATGGCAGTACAAAAACATAAAGCCGCATATCTTAATTGAAGAAAAAGTAGAGTTGTTTCGTGGTAAATCGCGGGATACCACACCAGAAATGTTCAGAATACATTGTTTCCATGGCAGACCACACATTATTGAGGTCGACTTCACATCGGGCAATGGCAATGAGTATGTAAACATCTATAACCCAGAATGGGAGTTGCAGTCATTTACTCTGGGGTATGCCAACACACCGAACCCAATCGACAGGCCAGAATCCTTCAATAAAATGCTTAGGTTAGCCAGTAAGATAGCTATTGATTTTGACTATTGCCGTCTGGACTTTATGGCATCTGATGACGCGATATTTTTTAGTGAAATCACACTGACACCAGAAAGCGGTCAGCTAAAGTTTAATCCTCCAGAATGGGACGCAAAGCTTGGCCGGTTGTGGGTGCTTTAAATTATCTGGCGGCACAATGCCGTCAGATAACTGATGCCAGCGCTTAAAAATTATATAATGCACCAATAGTAAAAGTGATGTAATCATCCTTTTTAACAATCGGGCTTCTGTTTACACGGTTAGATAGAGTGGTGTAACGAAAATCAGCATATCCTGACCAGGAATCAGTGAAAGCATGCTGCCAGTTAGTAGTATAATCAATACTGCTTATTCCGCTTCCGGCATTGTATTTTCTGTTGCCTGAATTCGTACTTTGCCTTTCATTAACACCAAACCAGGTATTATTAAATCGCGCGTCACCGTATTTACCTTCCGAACTAACTGTCAGCGTATCTGTATCATTATTAAAGATGACGAGATTGACTTTAACGTTATACTGCATACCCTGTCTGTCAGTGGTGCAATAATATTTCCTTCAAAACCGACCCAGGGGGTTACCCACCATCCAGCAGTAGTCGTACTTGTTAATGCAGGCTTGATTTTCCCCATGCCTTTCAGTTTCTTCGACCCCTCCTGAATCCATGAGTTACCTTTATCAGTTCTCCCGGCAGAATATCCTAAAGCCTGACCAATATAAATACCATTATCAAACTGCCGGGTATAACCTGCCCCTTTTTCGGAGTTCAGAAACCAGGTGTCGTTACTCCATTCAATATAGGGCAATACGTTCGTGTTATATTTATCAGCCCCCGTATATTCCGGAGCATACTGTGCACCCAGTCCAATCGTTACGGATGGCGTGGCATTTTCAGATGCTGCCTGCGATGAAAATGACAAGATAACTAATGTCGCGATGGCAATTTTTATTTCCTTCATAAAACTCCCGAAATGAATTATGCTTATATCAAAAGGAAACGTAGTATGCATGCAGATAATCAAAAAACCCGCAAGATTTAATCAAGATTCAGTCAAGGTGCGAATATGAAACGTGTCTTAATTATTGAAGACGACCTCGATGCTGCGAATGTGCTTGAGGCTTACCTTAAACATGATCAGTTTGTGACGGCGGTAGCCAGTAATGGTCAACGTGGTCTGGAACTGGTCTTTAGCTGGAAACCGGACCTCGTTTTGCTGGACGTCATGCTACCAGCAATGAGCGGAACGGACGTTCTGCTGGCTGTACGCCGCCGGAGTGATGTACCAGTGATCATGATCACCGCCGTGAGCGACGGTAGCGACAAAATCAGTGCGCTGCGTTTTGGTGCTGATGACTATGTCGTTAAACCCTACAACCCGGGCGAGGTCGTTGCCCGTGTACGCGCGGTTCTCAGAAGATATTCGAGTGAGCGAGTCACTAATATTATTCAGTTCAGAGGACTTAAAGCGGATATGGAGTCGATGCAGGCAACGGTTGAAGATGAACAGGGTGCATCTACATTATTGGATCTGACTCCAACGGAATTCTCACTTCTTGTGACTTTCCTTAAATCGCCCAATAAGGCGTTTACCAGGCAAGCATTGCTGGAAGCATGCCTGCCTGACAGTTATGCACTCGAACGTGTTGTGGACACGCATATTTATAACTTACGCAAAAAGCTTGAGTCCGCAGGTCAAACAGATCTCCTCATTAACATCAGAGGCATTGGCTACAGGTTTTCAAACATATGAAGATGAATCAAAACAGACAAAAAAAGGAGCCAGGAACCTTATGGTTCTGGATTTGCGGCCGTCTGATATCCCTTGCTGTTGGATGTATCATTCTGATCGCTTTTTTGATGTGGTTACGCTTTTATGTGCAGAACAAATGGCATGAATACCGCATGCCGGAAGATGTACGTGCTGAACTTGCCGTACTGATAAAAAATCCGCGCCTGAATATCAATCGTTATCACGAGATTATTGATACCTGGTATGGCCTTTCTTATTCCGATCCCTCAATGGGTGTAATGGACTGGCTAGTACTAGGAGCCCTGATACTGTTCTTCATCCCGGTGATCGTCCTGATTACACTTAAGGCCGCGCGCCCTATTTCGCGTCATATCGGCAGGCTCGACCGCGCAGCCCGATCAGTTTCTGAAGGTGGGTTCGGCTTTAAAGTGCCCGTTCCGGATACCCTGCCGCTTGAATTGCAACGTCTTAGTGAAAACTTCAATGATATGTCAGTGAAGCTTGAACGTTATGAAAAGGATTTAAAAAAGGCACATGTAACGCTGGCACATGAGCTTCGTTCCCCTCTGACCGCTGCTACAGGTCGCCTGCAGGGAATGATTGACGGAATATTTGAGCCAGACGAAGACCAGTTGAAGATGGTGATGCGTCAGCTTAACGAGCTGAACAGGCTCGTCGAAGATCTGCATCTTCTTAAACTGGCCGATGCCGGTCAGCTTAACCTGGATGTTATGCCAGTAAACCTCAGTGATATTGTACGGGAAAAAATCGCGTGGATAACACCTTCCGCTAAAAAAGTTGGGGTGGACATTATCCACCATCAGAAACAAACAATCACTTGCATGGCTGATCCGTACCGTATAGGTCAGGTGTTCCTGATACTGATGGATAATGCGCTACGCTATGCAGCTGACGGCAGGGTTCTTGATATAAGCTATCGTTCTTCCTCTGAAGCTGTTGTTGTAGTGTTCAGAGATAGCGGCCCGGCAGTTGCTGATAACTTCCTTGACAGTATCTTCTCTCCTTTTGTGCGTGAAGATGTATCCCGCTCGCGTCATAGCGGAGGATCAGGACTGGGTTTATCAATTGCGCGGGCAATCTGTGAAGCTCATGGTGGAAGGCTAAGCGCTGAAAAAAACAAAGGAAAAGGATTATCTTTCTGCATAACCCTCCCCAGGCATTAAATTTTTCAGCCATTGAGGTATTCTTAACAATGCGTGTACAGTTCCTTGATTATCGTCTGATTAAATGCATGGTAAACGGAGGTTTACCATGTTGTCAGGTTTTATTGAGAGCTTCTTGTCTTCGTGCGATAAATTTGATGATAGCTGTGTCTGGATTATCATTATCGCGATTATAATTTTTGTCATTCAACTTTTTGTGGCTATCCTCCTGGACACAAATCACTCAACCCGCAATAAAAAATAGCCTGCATCAGCTATGTTTATTTAGTGCGATGCCGGAAAGTTAATAGCACAGCACTTTCCCCGTCTTAGTGGCCTCTGACCATCTCAGTTTGTATTCCCAGTTTTTTTCGTACATTCCTATTGAAAAAGCCATCTTTTTATTCTGTATGGCGCATATTCTGCGGGCATCAGATATATTTGACCACATGATCAGGCTTCCAGGGCTGTACTGTGAAAACTGTGGGTCCAACCCCCCATTTGGCACATCAAAATAGATCATATTTTCACTCGATGCTGCAAGAACCAGATCGATGGCACAAGGTACGCCTGCAAAAAACATAACATTGCCAAAAATCATATGGCGAACAGAGGACAGCAGTTCAAAAATTTTCTGTCGGTCATAGCATCTGACTCTGTCAGCAAAACGCAGTTTAAACAGATGCACATAAAGTTGCGCAATCTCTCCTGCTGACATGTCAGCAAGTCGATAGCTTTCGCCTCCCTGAGATAAAAACTTTCTGAGTTCGCTATTTCTCTTTTTGGTCGTTTTAACCGAAAAGGAATCTTTAACGCGACACACCTGCCTTTTCGTTCTGTAGATAAAAGCAGAGTTAATTATGTTTGCCCGGTTATCAGATGACAGCCGGTTTGTCTTTTCAGGTAGCCAGATTTTTTGCTCTGCCGCAACGGGAAGCATAATTTCGTCGAAGGAGACCGGGTATTCGCGCCAGACATTTAAACCAATATGCTTATTATCAACGGTGAAATAAGCTGCCGTCGTTATCCCATTTTGACAATAATGCCAGAATCGAAACTTCATTCGACCCTGGTTCATAAAAAACATGACCATGTCGGGGTGCATATTCACGCTACCGCCAAATTTATAATACGCTTCAGCGTAAACATCATAATTACAGGGAACCCACCCCATAATGGTATGTTTAAGACTCATAGTCCTGTGCCCCAAAAAATAATCAGATAGCGCTATCGCCGCCCAGAACAGAATACAATTTTACGCCCTGGATAAGGTATTTCAGACGTGATTCCAGTAACTGTTTACGTGCTTCAAGAAGTTCATTGTTCTTTTGTACCAGACCTTCAGTACTCAACTGGCCTGCCGCCTGCGTCATTACGGACATCTGGTATTGTGTCATTGCAGCCGTGTAAATCGCCTCACTATCGCCATACCGGGCTTTCATTGCCGCCTGTCCTGCAAGTGCATCGGATACATCCCTGAAAGCCTGCTGTATCGCCTTCTGGTAATTAACAATTTCGACCTGTTTATTCAGCTCAGCGATGCTCAGATTTGCCGCATTTTTCCCGCCATCGAAAATCGGCAGGTTAAGCGAGGGGACAAAACTCCAGCTTGCCGTTCCCGCGGACAGGAGGTTGCTCAGCTCTGCTGAGGTTGAGCCACCCGCCGCGGTTATTGAAACCGAGGGGAAGAATGCTGCACGCGCAGCGCCGATTCGGGCATTAGCTGCTTTCAGAGCATATTCTGCTGCAACAACATCCGGGCGTCTTAGCAGTACATCCGAAGGAAGTCCGCTTTGAAGAAGAGTGAAGCGCCAGTCCTGACTGAGCGTGACGCTATTGAATAACGAAGCGGGCAGCGGCTGACCGACTAAAAGCTGTAGTGCATTGTAATTCTGCTGTGCCTGCAATTTAAATGCCACCAGTTCTGATCGGGCGCGGTCAGCGCCTTTATCGGCATCAATAACATCACTCTGGGTCAGAGCACCTTCCAGGTATGCCTGATGTACCATTACTTTTTCTGTCAGTTTATTCTTCAGAAGCTGCGTGGATATTTCTGCCGCCTCACGGCTGGACAGATAATTGAAATATGCGCTCACTGTTTGTTCTATTAAATTGATTCGCAGCGCCCGGGATGTTGCACCGGCAGCAAGATATTCATTCAGAGATGCTTCTTTCAGGCTGCGCAGACGCCCCCAGAAATCAATTTCCCATGACGCTGAAACCAGTTTTGCATCGAACTGATGATATGTAACAGCTCCTGTATCGACTGTGTCATAAATCCCTGCGGGTTCATGTGCAGCTGTTTTCTCGACAGTCATACCAATATTAGGAAGCGTGGACAAACGGTCTGCACCATATTGTTCCCCAACCTTTTTAAGATTCAGAGCAGATACCTGCAAATCTTTATTGCCTGCGATGGTCAGTTTGATCAGTTGTTGCAGTTTTTCGTCATTGAAATAAGGCGCAGAAGAACGGGCAACGTTTGTTCCCTGAAGAGAAACTTCCTGTTGATTCCACTTCAACGGGATCGCTGTTTCCGGCCTGTGATAATCCGGCATCAGGCTACAGCCTGAAAGCAATAACGCCGAAAACAATGTGATGGTAAAGGATGAAAATCTTGTAGTTTCCGGTATCATTACTCTTCCCCGAAGTCATGTTAATTGCCATAGCCGACGGCCATACCCGTCCCTCAGAAAGATTATCCAGACCTTTATCAATAAACGGTCAAGGGCAATTCAAGGTTGATGCAATATGCCAGGAAAGAATGACTTTTTTATACCCATTGACTGTATCTTGATAATTCCTGAAGCGTTCCTTGTTCTTTGTGCGGTTAGATAACGGTATGGAATAAACCGGGATCTACACGATGCAATATCAAAAAAAATACATCATTCAGAAGCCACTCACATCGGTTTCAGGTCTGGCCGTATGTGCATTTAGCATGTTGCTGCTGCTAACGGGCTGTGATGATAGCCAGGTTGCACCTGCTTCTTTGCGGCCGGTTAAAACCTGGGTCGTTCCAGAGGCGCAGCATGTTCCTCCATTAACCTGGATTGGCACCATCGAGCCTTCAGAAGAGGTCACTCTCCAGTTTCGTATAGACGGAAAACTGGCCAGAAAACTGGTAGATGTCGGCGCGAAAGTTGAAAAAAACCAGCCCGTTGCCCTGCTGAATGGCTCCATGAGCCAGGGCGAGAAAGCGGCGGCAGTAGCTGAGTACCAGGAAGCTGTATCTGCCGAACAAAAAGGGCGACAGGAACTTGATAGGACAAGAAAACTGTTCGCTATAGGAACGGCCTCCAGAGCGCAGCTTGAGGAAATGGTGTCCTCTCTTGCCGCACTGAATGCACGTAAAGTCCGGGCTCAGGCGCAAAAAGACGCAGCATTCAACGAATCGGATTTCAGTACGCTGAGAGCGCCTTTTGATGGTGTGGTCACGGCGTATCTCCCTTATTCCGGACAAAACATAGCAGCAGGTCAGGATATCCTTAAAGTCGCCTCCTCCAAGGCTGAAGTTCAGTTCAGTGTTTCGTCCGGACTGGCTTCAAAATTACATGCCGGAGACCCGGTATCCGTCAACGACGGGGTCTCCCGGATCAAAGGGCAAATAAGGTATATCACACCCCAGCTTGATAGCAGCACACGTACGAGTCTGGTCCGTGCAACGCTCTCAGCAGCGGAAAATGAACCTGTGTTTGGATCTGCTGTATCAGTCGAACTGAGTGCGTATGACGATACCGTTATTCCTCTACCCGCCTCTGCACTTACCCGGGCAGGTAACCAGCCCGCTGTATTTATCGTTGATCCGAAACTCGGAAAACTCGTCATCCGCCCGATAAATATTGTTCGTTTTTCTGACGATAAGGCATATGTATCCTCTGGCCTCAAAGCAGGCGAAAAAGTGGTTACTGCCGGCGTTAATACGCTACAGGATGGCGAAAAGGTGGATGTCAGCGCTGAGGCAATGAAATGAATCTGGATAAACATAACCTTTCATCCTGGGCACTGGCCCATCAGCAGATGGTCAGTTTTTTCCTGCTGATCATCATGGCGGCGGGCTGCCTCTCGTTTACCGCACTGTCGAGGGATGAGGATCCTGCGTTTACGATAAAAACAGCTGTTATCAGCGCCGACTGGCCCGGTGCAACGCCGACGGACATGGTGAACCTCGTTGCCGATCCAATTGAGAAGACAGTTCAGGAGCTTCGGTGGTTTGACAGTGTTGACAGTCAGACCCGAAATGGTCATACAAAAGTCACTGTCAATTTGCTGGATGCCACACCTCCGTCGGAAGTGAAACCGTCATGGCAGGAGCTACGCAAAAAAATTCGGGATCTCGCCGCCACGCTTCCTGCAGGGGTTAACGAGCCGGTGGTGAATGATGAATATGATGCTACCTACGGCACCATTTACGGCATTACCGGGGACGGTTTTTCCAGTGATGAGTTGCGAAACATTGCTGACCAGGTTCAGCGCGATCTCCGTTCTGTGAAAGATATTGGGCGCACTGTGCAGCTTGGCGTACAGCAGCAACAGGTTATTCTTAGCTTCTCAGCACGCCAACTGGCCACACTGGGCATTTCTCCTGATGAAATTATGGCTGTACTGAAGAGCAGTAATGCCGTTACGCCTTCAGGCGAGCTGCGAACACGTGATGACCGGATGAGTCTTCTTGTCAGCGGTGCAAAACTTACTGAAGATGCTCTCAAGCGTATCAGCCTGCGCTCAGGGGAGCGTATACTTTCCCTGGCTGATATTGTCACCGTGACCAGAAAAGCCTCAGAAACACCTCAGCCGGTTTTCCATGTTAATGGACATCCGGCGCTTGGCATCGGTATAGCTATGCTATCGGGGGGAAACATGCTGCAGTTTGGCGAGGCTCTTGATCAAAAGCTTGAGCAGATTAAGGCCAGACTTCCGCATGGCATTACCATAACGAAAGTCGCCAACCAGCCAGCTATTGTTGATGAAGCCGTGGATGGGTTTCTGCATGTGCTGATGGAGGCCATTATCATTGTGATAGCGGTCTCATTTGTTTCTTTAGGGCTTCGCGCAGGTCTGGTCGTTGCGGTGGCCATTCCGATTGTTCTTGCTTTGACCTTTACCGGGATGGATTTAGCAGGTATTGGGCTGCAACGAATCTCGCTGGGTGCGTTAATTATTGCTCTGGGATTGCTCGTGGATGACGCGATGATCACTATCGAGTCAATGGTATCGCACCTTGAGAAAGGGGAGCCTCTGCGGAAGGCGGCATCAAGTGCCTTTGTGAAAACCGCGTTTCCGATGTTAACCGGGACGCTGGTTATGATTGCCGGATTCATCCCCGTGGGGTTCGCCAAATCAATGGCGGGTGAATACTGCTATTCATTATTTGCCGTTATCTTTATTTCTCTGCTCAGCTCGTGGGTTGTTGCCGTGCTTTTTTCACCAATCAGTGGTGTATGGCTGCTGAAAGGGGCAAAGCTGCAACATCACGATGAAACCAAAACCGGACGACTGGCAGGCATGTATCACAGCCTGCTCGCGTTTTCGTTCCGCCATCGTCCCGCTGTTATCATTTCATCCGTACTGCTTTTCGGCGTTTCAGTGTTTAGCAGCCAATGGCTCAAAAGTGAGTTTTTCCCGGCATCGGATCGCCCGGAGCTGCTTGTGAGTCTGACATTGCCGCAAAATACAACGCAATATGTTACGGAAAAGGAGACCCGACGTCTTGAAAATATTCTGGATAAAGACGAAGGGGTCAGTGGATATTCCTCTTATATTGGTACTGGCGCGGTTCGTTTCTATCTGCCAATGGATATCCTTTCTGATGCTGAGAATATTTCCCAGCTTGTCGTCGTGGCAAAAGACCTTGAGGCCAGGGAGAAGCTGCAGGCCAGGCTGACCAGAATTATGAATGAGCAGTTCAGCGATATCGTTACCCGTGTCTCACCGCTGGAACTAGGTCCTCCGATAGGCTGGCCGCTTAAATACAGGGTCACCGGTCCGGATTTTAATCAGACGCGAATTTATGCCCGGCAACTTTCCGGCCTGCTGGCAAAGGACTCGCGAGTGACAGGGCTGAATATGACGGCTGGTGATCCGCAGCGTACGGTCAATATTCAGATAAACCAGGCTGCAGCAGGGATGGCGGGACTGACTTCGGAGCGTATTGCTAACATGCTGAACATGTTTTATTCCGGTCTTCCTGTCACAGAGTTGAGAGAAAAAAATCACCGTACTGAAGTCATTTTACAGGGTAGCGAAGATGACAGGAATAATCTTTCCGGTCTTGAAGGGACACTAATCACCACTGAATCGGGTACGAAAATCCCGTTATCGCAGGTGGCCTCATTTTCATGGGATTTAAAGAGCCCGGAAATACAACGCCGTAACCGGGAAGCATCTGTAACTATCCAGGGGGATGTGATCAAGGGGCAAAATGTTGATAGCGTCGGTGCTGAACTTGCGCAGGTTATCACCGAATTCCGTTCAGAACTACCGACCGGGTATAACGTTTCGGTGAGTGGTGCATCTGAGGAGTCTGATAAAGGCAACGATTCTCTGATGTCAGTATTGCCGGTGACCGTTATCGTTATGCTTGGCGTGATGATGATTCAGTTACAGAGCTATTCGCGAGTTATCCTCGCCACATTGATGGCTCCGTTTGGTTTCATTGGCGTGGTAGGCGCTTTACTGCCAACAGGTACGCCATTGGGCTTTGTCGCATTGCTTGGCGTGATTGCACTCAGTGGGATGATAATCCGTAATGCAATTATCCTGATCAGTGAGGTTGATGAAAACATTAAAGCGGGACTGGCAAACCATGATGCTATTGTGAACGCGGCGAAGCACAGAGCCCGGCCCATTATGCTGACTGCATGTGCGGCGATTTTCGGCATGATCCCCATAGCAAGGCAGGTTTTCTGGGGGCCGATGGCTTTTGCGATTATCGGAGGCCTCATAGCAGCCACATTCTTTACTTTAACCCTCCTGCCGGTCTTACTCACCTATTTACTGGATCATGAGTCCAGACGGCGAAATGAAAGCTAATTAACTCAGACAAAAGGTAGCTGTTTCAGCTACCTTTTTAGGAATCGAATGTAATTAGACATTGCGGGTCTGTATTACATTTGTGTAGATATGAGGCAATAATAGTAACCATTCTTTGTCGGGTAGCCTGTCCGGCATAAAATCGCCCGATATAAAATAATTTTATTAAAGTACAGATGATTTAAAAAAACATTGTATTGCGATAATAACATTTCCTCGCCGCGATTATATTTTACACCAAACGAAATTGTCGCTGTATCTAAATACCCCTCACCAAACACTGCTAATTATCTCCCGGGTTTTTCCTGACCGTATGGCTGAACGCTTGCAGAATTCAAGGGGGGGGTTTAACAATATTTTATGCTATTCAGATGTTCACTTATGTATTCTTCTGGGATATATCACAAAAATTTAATAACAGAACATTAAACAATAAAAAATCACACCAGTAGAGAAGCATTTTACTGATCTGATTAATGAATATTCTGTTCGGAAGTTCCTTAGTACTGTGTGACAATTTCAAAGTAAACCAGGGGGCGTCAGATAACAAACTTTTAATGCTGTCGTTCATTTTCCCTTTCGATGGCAAAAATGACTTGGAAAAGTCACTCGCATTTATGAACTTTTGAGGCAAGGTAATGTCATTATATTAAATGAAAAACAAGATGCACTCCATCAAATCGCAACACAACTTTCAGGATGTTACAATATCTATGGGTGGCATTATTGTTCGTATATTTATCTTTAACTGGCGTAATGTGCCAGAAAAAGACATTGTAATGATGTATAATTTCGTGTCGTTGATTATTTTTTGATTGTATAAAAAATAGTTGAGTTCTGTTTTGTCTGGGATCGTAGAATCTATTGATTTTACTTTTTCAAAGGATATTAATAAGTCACTTTCACGCATCAGTTATATCAGCGATGTTGTGTAGGGTATACCACAGTGGCTTAATAAACTTAATATAAAGAGATCGCATGATGAAAAGAACAATACTTGCTGTATTAGTGGCTTTGACTGCTGCACAGGCTGCAAATGCTGCTGAGATTTATAATAAAAATGGAAATAAACTTGACCTTTATGGCAAAGTTGATGCGCGCCATGTCATGTCCAAAAATAAAGGTGTCGACGGTGATGCAACATATGTCCGTTTGGGATTTAAAGGGGAGACTCAGATTAACGAGCAATTAACGGGCTATGGCCGTTGGGAGTACAATATCCAGGGGAACAAAGCTGAAAAATCTGATAACACCAGTTGGACACGTCTGGCATTTGCAGGTTTGAAGTTCGGCGATTTTGGTTCTTTTGATTATGGGCGAAACTACGGCGTTGTTTATGATGTTGAGGCATGGACTGATATGATCCCTGTCTTCGGTGGGGATACTTACACAGCTGCTGATAACTTTATGACCGGTCGTGCGAGTAATCTTGCTACATACCGTAACACCGATTTTTTTGGCCTCGTTGATGGCCTAAATTTTGCCGTTCAGTACCAGGGAAAAAATGGTAGCACAATTGAAAATACTAATGGCCGTGCAAACGTACTGGCACAAAATGGCGATGGTTGGGGGGGATCGGTATCCTACAACTTTGGTATGGGAATTTCTGCATCAGCGGCGTATTCCGGCTCCAACCGAACCCTGGATCAAAGAGCAAATACTTTAAATAATGCAAAACATGCTGAGGTATGGGCTACGGGTTTGAAATATGACGCAAACAACATCTACCTGGCTGCAACATATGCTGAAACTCGTAACATGACTGCGTTGGGAGGGAACATTACGGGCGTTACGGATAAGACCAAAAACATTGAGTTGTTAGCACAATATCAATTTGATTTTGGTCTACGCCCATCCATTGGATACCTGCAATCCAAAGCGCAGAAAGACGGCTATGGTGACTTTTATCAGGTTAAATACATTGATGTTGCCACAGCATATTATTTTAATAAAAATATGTCGGTCTATGTAGATTATAAGATTAACCTACTTAAAAAAGACAATGATGCCATACGTGCTCTAGGTATTAATACCGATAACGTAGTTGGTCTTGGCGCGGTGTATCAGTTCTAGTGTTATCCAAGGCCAGCAACTACTGGCCTTATTTCATTTCGGGCATGAAAGCCAAAAAATACTTGGTAGAATTATTGTGAGGCATTATCATGGCCGTGTTGAATATAAAAATTGATGGCAGACTGAAAGAATCCACTGATGCAAAAATGAAAGCATTGAATATTACGCCAACTAAAGCCATTACTTTACTTTATCATTACATTTCAGAACATAATCGTTTACCTTTCAATGTCAATACCGTCTTAAGATCCAGCGATGAGATTAAGAAAATCATCAATGATAATTCTGCTTCTGCTGTAACATCCCTCGCCAGTATAGTTAATTTGATTATCAAAGAAGGCGGCATTGAGAAATCCCGTATTAATGTGGCTGTTGCCGACTTGAAAATGCTTCGTGATAAATTGAAAGCCGATTGCGACACCGTACCATTATGCGACAATAATGCAATTTATCTGATGAGGGCTTGCGAAGTTATATCAAATATCGATTCGGCGATTGCTCACTGTGAAATTATAAATGGGCAATCTAAAGAATACCTTATGATTGAATACTCGATGGCTGTAAAAATCAATGCAATACTGGACTCTTTAGAGCGCCAGACTGCTGCTCTTTAGAGCTAAATTGTATTTATACAAGACCCGTAAGCGCTAACATGGCATTCATTATCAATTATAATTCATTGAGAATACAATGCTAAATGCAGTCCCTCCCATTGAATTTTCTGAACATCGCACTTTACCACCATGTGCATCTGCAATTGCTTTCACCACGGATAATCCAAGCCCGGACGAACTTCTGGCTACGAACTGGAATTCGTTAATACGGTAAAAAGGTTCGAATATTTTTTTTCGATAATACTCAGGTATACCTGGCCCCTCGTCTTCAACCGTGATTATCAATTCCTCATCAATAACACGACATCCAAACGATACAATTCCCTCTACTGAATACTGTAAAGCATTATGCAGAAGGGCCATAATTGCTTGTTTTAAACGTAATGCATCAACATATCCAATACACTGTTCTGCAACCAATTTTAAGATCTTATTGTGGTACTTGAATTCTGACTCCATATATCTATAGATGTCACTCAACATTTCATCAATAGCAATATGCTCCCGGTACAGTTTGAATTGACCAGTATCAGCAAGGCTGACTATTCGTAAATCATCAATGATGGAAGCGAGATTATCAGTTTGTTTTAAGAGTAATGATGCATGTTCGGTGTCCGAAATTATCACACCATCAAGAACAGCTTGTAAATTCCCCCTTAAAATAGTCACCGGCGTTCTTAACTCATGTGCGACAGTTGCATTCCAGATTTGCATATTTTTCGACATTATTTCAAGTTTTTCCGCCATTAAATTAAAGTCTCTTACCAGATTATCCAGTTCTAATAACTTATAGCCGCCAGCTTGCGCTCTTGCAATTAAATTCCCCTCGGCAATTGCCCTTGCTGCACTGGCGATTGAACTTAGAGGCGGAGATAATCGCTTGGTGAATATTAAAGCAAAAAAGAATGCAAGAAATATTGATGCAAGGGTAGATATTAATGTAATCAGATAATCTGATAAGTCAGGAAGAAGATCATCATATTTGCTATAAAAAAGAAACGCATAGATATAAAAGATGACAGTTGAAAGAAGTATTACTAAAAGAGTTAATATAATCAACAACTGAAAGAGTCGATGTAATATAGTTGTCTTTCTCATTATTAATCTCCTAAACGATAGCCAAAACCCCTGACACTCTCAGGCACAAAATAGACCCCTGCCTGTTGAATTTTCTTTCTGAGTTTACTGACATGACTGTCGACGGTTCGCTCACTAGCATTACCCTCCGGTAGACATGCATCAATGAGTTCTTCTCGTGTAAATACTCGTTTTGGATGCTGAATAAGATGTAATAATATTTTGAATTCAGTTGAAGTCAATTCTGCTGATATATCAACTCCTTTTGAACCGACTAACACTTGGTGAGTTATTTTGCTCACCTCCATATTTTTACTTTTAAAAGTAGTCATGCTCTCGTTCTGCTGATGATAATGACTCCTTTTTAAAATGACATGAATGCGCGCCATTAATTCAGCAGGATTGAATGGCTTAACCAGGTAATCATCTGCGCCGGTTTTCAGAGCGAAGACTTTATCAATATCAGTATCGATAGCAGTCAACATCATTATTGGTACGTCAGTAAATCTACGTAACTCGGCTAATACCTGCCAGCCATCTTTTTTAGGCATTCTTATATCGAGAATAACAAAGTCAGGGTGATTGTGCTCTGCGATTTTTATTGCGGCATATCCATCCATTGCATGGAGAACACCAAACCCCTCACGTTCCAGATAAGCAATAACAATTCTGGCAATGTCAACGTCATCTTCGGCAAGAAGGATTTTTCTTTCGACAGCTATGGAATTCATAACTCCTCCTAAATTTACATAAACTACATACAATCTACACATAATTATGTTATAGGTTTTCGATATAGTTGAAGGGGTACTATTCACGATCAACTTTTTTCGGTAATTATAAATGATGGAAGGATGCTGGCAATATATTTACGCTATATAATTTCATTGTACTATTGAATATAATTTATCAAATATGACGCTGTGATTGCACTCTCTGGTTACCTGATTTTAAATCAAACTGTTACAGGGTGCCTTCGTATCAAAGTCAACATTTTAGATTGATGAGTACCTCAGGATTCGATTTGACCAGCGAGTGAATATCTAAAAGGGTCGAGACCAGTGATTCCTGTATCGCTGACATTAATTGGGGAAAGCAGCAGGTGCAAAGACTTATAAACCAGAATACCTCAGCATTATTTCCGGTTTTCTTCTTAATGATATGAATATAGCCGAAATAACGGCCATACTCGCCTTATTTCTCTTCCTGAGGAAAAAATGATTCCCCCATCAATGTAAAAGGTTCGCCACGGTGTTAACAGACATCTCAGAGTCGTTTAAGATGACTTAAAGAGAGGTGTCCATAATTTGTAAAAATTATCACGAAAAATCTAACGTTGAAGCGGTAAATAATGACGGATGTATTTATTGCCTCTCATGTTTCTTTCGCATCTAAAATTAGAGCTATAAAAGAAGAGGTGGCTGAGGTATCTCTGCAATTTTTTCATATACCAATGCCCCATATATTTACTCGATGCCAGCCATGAAAGGACCCGCTCAGCGTGATAGCTAAGGTTTTCTATGAAATATACTTAGGGAAAATAATATTACTGGCGCGAGTGAGTTTTATTTCTCACAGTGCACAGGTCGTAATATTAGAATCATTATTCTCAGTCACTGAAAAATATCATGATGCTATCATTGAAAGCTTCGCTGATCTTGTCAGACGAAATTCTTTTCTTTATTATAAGTCATCATTATCGCAGCCAGAAATGCCATACCTCCCCCTGCTGCCAGTATACTGTAGGCAAATACCCAGCTACCTGTTATATCCATAACAAGACCAAAGCACAATGGAGAGAAAGAACCAATACCGAACCCTAACAGGGAACGGATACCCATTATTCGACCAAGAACCTTTGGTTCGACATTATCTGCAATAGCTGCAGAAAGTACGCCTGAATCTCCCAGAATGAAAAAGTTTCCGATGAAAGCACACAGAAGTACCCAACCCGTCCCCCATACAATTGACCAGCCGGTAAGCACTGAACACAAAGCCCCCATCCCCCCCATTACAATTAACACAGCTGTTCTGTTAAAATAATCCGAAATGGTTCCAACAATAATTGTCGAGAGCATACCTGACAGATGAATGACCGTCGCAATCAACATACTATTCACCACCGGGCTATTCTGAACAGGGATTAGAGCTGTATATAAAAGGCTTGGTGTCCATGCCCAGCTCCCCAGGAGCTCCCAGCAATGCGCGATGTATCCAGATAACAAGAGTAAAGTCATAGTATTCCATCTATTAATTTTATCTTTATCCCGGGAATGTGGTGGCTTCGTTGGTACAAGATCAGAAAATTTGTTTAGCGCAAAGCTACTCGTAATACCGCCGGCAAAAACATAACCGGCACACAGATAAAATGCCACCGCTGTTCCCCAGTTCGAAGCCCCCCACGATGAAATAAAAAGAGAAACGAGATATCCAAGGGAACCGCAAGCCAGAATCATACCCACGGCATAACCTCGTTTAGCAGCGTTGTGCATCTGAATCGCGAGCATAATTGCAGGGGTATATGCTCCTCCTTGCGTCAGACCAATAAATCCTATCAGTAACGCAGCAGAAATATAAGAATGGGCAAAAATTCCGAATAAAAGTAACGCGATACCCCCGAGCCATGAAAATGTAAGATATACTCTCCGGGGACCAAAATAGTCACTTAGCCAGGACGAGGCAAAAAGCGCAAGTGCATTGCTGATATTCAGCATCGTCTGCAGTGAACCTGCTGAAGAAGCATCCATATGCCACTCGTTTCGCGTTACGGGGAGCGCCCCGGCAAAAACCATCGCGCCAATACAGCATGAAGCCCGTCCAATACAAAAGAGATAAAATACATTCAATTTCGCCACCGGTAATTTACTTTTTAGAGTCGGATATAAAACCTTAGTAAGTACCGAAGACGGCGACAATCGATCTTTTAGCAACGCAGTGGTTGAGTTATAATCAATCAATGACACGAGTTCACTCTATCCCACATTTGCTTGCGTTTGAAGCTGCGGCTCGTCACGAGAGCTTTTCTTTGGCTGCGGCAGAGCTTTGTCTGACAACCGGAGCAATCAGTCGCCATATCAGAAACCTGGAAGCTAAACTGGGCGAGGAGTTGTTTTACCGGGAGCATAAAAAGGTAAAACTGACAGAGAAGGGAAAGGCATTTGCTTTGAGTTGCAGAACAATACTGGGTGATCTGGCAGCGGCTGAAGCGTCTTTTATGGAAAGAGCCGCAATTCAGCATGTAACCATTAACTGCCTGCCCACTTTTGCCATGTACTGGTTAATACCGAGACTAGCTGATTTTCATCAGGCCTGCCCACATATTCATATCAACGTCATGACCAGCACGGGTATGGTAACTCCTGGTTCCGATATTGCTGTTCGACGCGATCCCACTCATTTTCCGGACATGGAAGCTATACCTTTTCTTGAAGAAAAAAGTGTGCTGGTGTGCAGCCCTGCTTATCTTCTGAAGCAGAAAGGACAGACAGCAGATAACACACTCATCCATATCCGCGTTCGCAATGATTTGTGGCGTAAATGGTCTGCTCAGGGTTTGACATTACCACAAAATGTCACCCGTCACCTTTACTTTGACCATACTTTTGCCGCAATTCAGGCTGCTGAGGAGAACCTGGGTATCACTCTTGTTCCAGTTATTTTTTGTGCGAAACACCTGATGAGCGGTCGACTCGTCCGACTGGACAGCTTCGGGACCCTGATATCCGGTAGCTATTTCCTGGTTATGCAAAAAAGCGAAACGCTGGCCATGCGTGAGTTTATCCGCTGGCTCAAGAGGAATGTGGCCACTGTTCAAGAAGAGTCTGATCAATAGCTTTTATAATGTTGTGCAGAACCTTGTCAGCTGTTCTCACAAGGATCTGCAGAGAACTGATTTACCGGTTATACAGTCGTTTCAGACCTTCCTTCAAATCCTGTTTCAGGTCATCCATGTCCTCAAGACCAATTTGAAGCCTCAGGGTCATACCTTCAGGAGACCACTGAGTGTGATGTAGCCCCCTGAAACACCGGACAGTAGCTGTATCTCCAGATAAGAGATAGGCTTGAATATATGTCTAACACTAACGCCAATTTTGAGATGACCGGGATCCTGTTAGGGCAAGAAGTCCGTAAACGTAAAACTCCTCAGGAGAAGATCGCCATTATCCAGCAGACGATGGAGCCGGGTATGAATGTCTCCCATGTCGCCCGCCTGCATGGTATCCAGCCCAGCCTGCTGTTTAAGTGGAAGAAGCAATATCAGCAACTGTCTTGAAGGTAAAAATTATGGAGCAACGTGGTGGTACGACTCATCCCATTCTTCGTTCTTTCTGAGCATTGCGTTCAGGATGGTAAGCAGCTTACGCATACAGGCTACCAGCGCCACTTTTTTGGCCTTTCCGGCTGCAAGCAGGCGCACATAAAACGTTTTTATCACCGGATTAAAGCGGGTTGCCACAAGCGCAGCCATGTACAGTGCTGATCTTACGCCAGCCCTGCCGCCAAAAATGGTTCGCCGGCCACGCATAGTCCCTGAGTCCCGGTTGACAGGAGCAACACCTATAAGCGCACTGATTTCGCGCCGGGAGAGCGTTCCCAGTTCCGGAATCTCCGCCAACATCGCGGAAACGGTCATGGTGCCTACACCTTTGATACTGCTCAGGCGCTCAGCAATCTCTTTAAAGTGGTTCCGGATGTGACTGTTCATGTCTTTCTCGAGCCTGGCAAGCTCATCTTCCAGCGCTTTAATGATGGTATTAATGCTTTTCTTGTTCTGTGGATGGGATGGATACAGTCGGTTACGCTCAGCCACCAACATCGCAATCAACTGGCGTCTGCGAACCACCATTGCAGCAAGGGCCTGACGTTCAGCATCCGGCAGTGCCCTGATAAAGCGTTTCCGCTCAGGGTGACGATTAATAACCTCAGCCATCTGCGTGAGGACTCTGGCATCAATTCGGTCGGTCTTCGCAAGATATCCCATTGCACGGGCGAAGTCACGGGCCTGCCTGGGATTGACCACGGCAACCTCAAAACCTTCGGCCTGAAGCGAACAGGCCACCGCAACTTCCAGCCCACCAGTGGCCTCCATCAGAACCAGAGCAACGGAGTGCCGTCTCAGTCCGGTAATAATCGCGTTAAAGCCATCAGAGTCATTGCTGACTGTAAACTGAGCAACATCACTGCTGGCAGCGATGTCCAGTGTGGCTTTGGAAACATCGATGCCCACACAAAGTGGATTTGGCTGACTCATTTTTACCCCTCCTTGCAAATACGTTATGGAATACGGACAACTGTTCGGGTTTCAGATGAGTGGCTCAGCGTATGCGCCAGTCGCTGATATACGGGCTTGAACCCTGGAAGGCATCGGGCTGCATACGTTTTGCCAAATCTAATCGTATTAATTTTAATCAGTCTTCAAGATACAAGGAAGGCAGCCTCACCGCCGTTGCGGCTGGAGAGGAAGTCGTTCCTGCTTCTGAGCTTACTGCTGCTCTGAAGCAGGTCCGGGAGCTTCAGCGCCTTC
>NZ_JBLKCZ010000031.1:0-33694 GCF_047530595.1 Enterobacter sp. 01-M-02-SI-ECC
GATTCACGACTTCAAGGCGCTTTTCGAAGGGGTATTTTGGCTTTGACATATCAGGGACTATTCCATTTCATCGTCCAACAAAATGGGTGCAGTACAGGTAAATGAAAATTTCCCGGGGCTTTCTACTTTCTGTCCCTCAACAATGCTCAAGACAGAAAGTCTTAAGCACCCGCCGCACATCTTATCCCTCTGAATTAAAATGAAAAGATGTAATTCTTTTTCGCGAAAATTACATTATTTCTGCGAGCCGCTTTCCAGACTAATAATTGATTTATTTGATGAGTTAATCAGAAATAAAAAGGGAGTGAATATCTCACTCCCTTTATTCACTGATGAATTAACGGCTTCAACCCATTGCGCTTTCGCGCAGTCGGGCTTTCAGCTTGTTATATTCGTCGATGACGTACTGTTCCGCTGCGTGCTGATCCGCAATCGGCTCCACGCGTACGGCGCAGTATTTATACTCCGGCGTTTTGGTTATCGGGCTTAAGTTCTCCGTGACCAGCTCGTTACAGGCGCCAATCCACCACTGGTAGGTCATATAGACCGCCCCTTTGTTCGGACGATCGCTGACCTGCGCACGGGTAATGATCCGGCCTTTGCGCGAGTTCACCCACACCAGCGCTTCGTCCTCAATGCCGAGGCGCGCTGCGTCGGCGGTGTTGATTTGCGCGTAGCCCGGTTCGTCCGCCAGCGCCGCCAGCGCGGCGCAGTTACCCGTCATCGAACGACAGGAGTAGTGGCCCACTTCACGCACGGTGGAGAGCACCATCGGATACTCGTCGGTGAGTTTATCGATCGGCGCGACCCAGTCGCAGGTGAAGAACTGCGCCAGCCCGTTCGGGGTGTCGAACTTCTCTTTAAAGAGGTATGACGTTCCCTGGTCGGCTTCGGACTCATCCCGGCACGGCCACTGGATGTATCCCAGCTCACCCATTTTTTCATAGGTTGCACCGTAGAAGTCCGGACACAGGCTGCGCAACTCATCCCAGATCTCCTGGGTGTTGTTGTAGTGCATCGGGTAGCCCATGCGGGTGGCGATTTCGCTGATGATCTGCCAGTCCGTTTTCAGGTCCCACTTCGGCTCGACCGCCTTAAAGAAGCGCTGGAAGCCGCGGTCCGCCGCCGTGTAGACGCCTTCATGCTCGCCCCAGGAGGTCGACGGTAAAATCACATCCGCCGCCGCCGCGGTTTTGGTCATGAAGATATCCTGGACAATCACCAGCTCCAGATCCTCAAACCCTTTGCGCACCGCAGACAGCTCGGCGTCGGTCTGGAGCGGATCTTCACCCATGATGTAGGCCGCACGCACCTCGCCGTGCGCCGCGCGGTGCGGCAGCTCGCTGATGCGATACCCGGTGTGTTCCGGCAGGCTTTCCACGCCCCAGGCCTTCGCGAATTTCTCGCGGTTTTCCGGGAACTTCACATACTGGTAGCCCGGATAGGTATCCGGCAGCGCGCCCATATCGCAGGCACCCTGAACGTTATTCTGACCACGCACCGGGTTAACGCCGACGTGCGCTTTACCCAGATTGCCGGTCAGCATCGCGAGGCTGGTCAGGGAACGCACGGTTTCCACGCCCTGGTAGAACTGGGTCACGCCCATGCCCCACAGAATGGCGGCGGTTTTCGCCCCGGCATACATCCTGGCCGCCTGACGAATCTCCTGCGCGCTGACGCCGGTGATCGCTTCGACGGATTCAGGCGTATAGCCTTCGACTATTTTCTTATACTCTTCAAAGCCTTCCGTACGGGTGGCGACAAACGCCTGGTCGTACAGGTTCTCCTCAATAATGACGTGCCCCATTGCGTTCAACAGCGCGATGTTCGAGCCGTTTTTCAACGCGATGTGCATGTCCGCAATGCGCGCGGTTTCAATTTTGCGCGGATCGCAGACGATGATTTTCGCCCCGTTCTGCTTAGCGCGAATAACGTGGTTCGCGACGATAGGATGAGAATCCGCCGGGTTATAACCAAAGATGAAGACGAGATCGGTGTTATCTATCTCGTTGATGGCATTACTCATTGCGCCGTTACCGACCGACTGGTGCAGACCTGCAACCGATGGGCCGTGTCAGACGCGAGCGCAGCAGTCGACGTTATTGGTTCCAATAACGGCGCGCGCGAATTTTTGCATCACATAGTTGGTTTCATTCCCCGTCCCGCGTGAAGAGCCGGTGGTCTGAATCGCATCCGGGCCATACTTGGCCTTGATGGCGCTCAGACGCGTGGCGACGTAATCCAGCGCCTCGCTCCAGGAGACGGCTTCCAGCTTGCCGCCGCGCTCGCGGCGGATCATAGGGGTTTTCAGGCGCGGGGTGAGGATTTGGGTATCGTTAATAAAATCCCAGCCGTAGTAACCTTTCAGGCATAGCGTGCCCTGGTTGGTTTTCCCCTGTGCGGCCTCCGCCCGGACGATTTTGCCGTTATCGACCACCAGGTGGATCTTGCAACCTGAGGCACAATAAGGGCAAACCGTGACGACTTTTTTCATCAGTCTGCTCCAGTTAATCGAATCATTCTCACCCACTATGCAGCTTCTATGCCATGTTTTTTGTATGGGTATCCCCTGACTTTACGGCCCATCCGGGTGAAAACCCTGACAAAAAGCAGTCAATCGTCAAAATTGACGTGTCGACAGGGCGGCGGATGTGACATGGGTTGAATTTCCGTCACTGAAAAAACCTTTTGACTGGAGCCGACGGCAGAATAGTTCAGACTTAACATAATCCCCTGACGGAAGCATACGATGAAACCGGCGATTCTGGTGGTTGATGACGATACGGCAGTCTGCGAACTGCTTCAGGACGTGCTGAGCGAGCACGTCTTTAGCGTGCTTGTCTGCCATAACGGCCAGGATGCACTGCGGCAGGTACAGCAGGAGCCAAATATCGCGCTGGTGCTGCTGGATATGATGCTGCCTGATATCAATGGCTTACAGGTTTTGCTGCAGCTGCAAAAGCAGCGCCCGGCGCTACCGGTGATCATGTTAACCGGGCTGGGCAGTGAGTCAGACGTGGTGGTGGGGCTGGAGATGGGGGCCGACGATTATATTGGCAAACCGTTCAACCCGCGCGTGGTGGTCGCCCGCGTTAAAGCGGTATTGCGCCGTACGGGCGTGCTGGCTGCTGAAGTCCCGGCAGCGCCCGTAGCGGGCATTGCTTTTAACGGATGGACGCTCGATACCACCCGCTGTGAGCTGAGCGATCCGCAGCGCAATCCCGTCCCCTTAACCCAGGGCGAGTACGGCCTGCTGCTGGCGCTCACGCAAAATGCCCGTCGGGTGCTGAGCCGAGACAGGTTGCTTGAGCTGACCCACAGCGAAAGCGCCGACGTGTTCGATCGCACGATTGACGTGCTGATCATGCGCCTGCGCCGGAAAATAGAGGCTAACCCGCATCAGCCTGCGCTCATCAAAACGATCCGCGGGCTGGGTTACGTGTTTGCTACCGATGTGAGCCGGCCCGAGCAGGCGGCATAAGGCTTACGTTATCGCCGGAACAATGATGGCGGCAAAAATTGCGACGATGCACAGATACTTGAGGGCGTAATAGGCTTTACGGTTCCTTTTTTTCAGACGCTGTCCTCGTTCGCGGGCCGCATGAACGTATTTAAAAATGCGGTTAATGCCGCCGGTGCTGTCATTCTCGTCATTCGGTGAGCTGGCTGCGGACATCAGTGTGGTTCCCACCCAATGGTTAACCGCCTGCGCCCAGCGCCATTTCATCGGACGTTCAATATCACAGAAAAGAATAATGCGCGTTTGATCCGATTTATTCTCTGCCCAGTGGACGTAGGTCTCATCAAAAATAACGGCTTCACCATCCCGCCAGCTGTGGCGCTGCCCGTCGACTTCAATAAAGCAGCGGTCGTCATTCGGTGTGAATAAGCCCAGATGGTAACGAACCGAGCCCGCATAAGGATCCCGGTGCTTGCCAAGCTTTGCACCCGCCGGCAGCTCGGCAAACATGGCCGCCTTCACCGAGGGGATTTCACTCACCAGCCGGGTCGTCACCGGGCATAAAGACTGCGCAGAGGGGTGGGCATCGGCATACCATTTCAGATAAAAACGTTTCCAGCCGCGTTTAAAAAAAGTGTTAAAGCCAGCGTCGTTATTATTTTGCGCCGCCTTAATATGATGCTGTAAACGCAGGGCCTCTTCGCGAATAACCAGCCAGTTTTCCGTCAGCTTATTTAATTCCGGGAAGCGCTCTGTTTCAAAGAATGGCTGCCTGGCGGGCAGGGAAGAAAACGCCGTCATAAACATATTGATGGGCGCCATGAACGTCGAATGGTCAAAGAGCTGACGAGAAAGCGTCTGTTTTTCTTTGCCGCGTGAATGCGCATAAATAACGCTGATAATGAAAATACCGATGATGATGGCTGCGAACATTTTTCCCTTGTCCTCTTTCTATCTCATTTCGGAAAAGCGTGCGGGCAGAGTGCTGCCCACGCCGAATATGCCAGATGGAGAGAGTGTAGTTCGGGGATACAAAATTCATAGAACTGTAATGAAAAATCGCAATTTTTGTTAAATTAAGTGCTCTCGCGAATAAACGCCTGCAGCTCGGCCAGCGTTTTCGCGCCGTCAATTGCGTTGGCGGCCAGCAGGCTTGCGCGCGCGCAGGCGTGCGCCAGATAAATGCTCTCCGTGAGCGGGAGCGATTCGTGGCAGCCGTATAAAAACCCCGCGCAAAACGCATCGCCCGCGCCGACGCTGCCGACAATGTCTTTCTGCTCCAGCAACCATGATGGGATCCAGCGGCCTTGCTCACCCGGCGCTTCACCCCATGCGCCTTCCGGACAGTGGATCACCACCCGCTGACGCACGCCTGCCGCCAGCAGCTGCGTCGCGGCATCGGCGATATGGGCGATATTCAGCGCATCGTCGCCGTCGCGCATCTCAAGCCCGCTAAACTCCCCGGCTTCCAGCTCGTTAATCACCAGATAATCCAGATGGCGCAGGGCAGGGAGCACCAGCGGCTGATAGCGCGGGTCGCCCTTGCGGGACACCAGATCGAGCGACGTTTCATACCCCTGGTCGCGCATCTGCGCCAGCAGGCGCGCGCTGCGGGTGCCGAACTCGTCATCGGGCATATCCAGGCTGTCGAGCAGCAGCAGGTAGCCGAGATGGAAGATCTTCATCGATCCGTCTAAGCGATCGAAGGCGGGAAGATCCAGCAGGCGGTTGGCGCCCGGCGAGTGGAAGAAGGTGCGCTGTCCGCTGGGATCGGTCATGACCTGCGACATGGAGGTCGGGGCAAAGGTGGTGCGCTGCACGCGCTGGCGGTTGACGTGGTACTGGTCGAGCATCGCCAGAATGTAGTCCCCGTCGGCATCTTCACCAATCAGCCCCACTGCCTGCAGCGGCAGGCCAACGTGCATTTTTGCCAGCGTCAGCAGCACGTTGAGCGGCGCGCCGCCGGTTGAGCGTTCGCTGTGGGTGATTTCCGCCAGCCAGCCGCGCTCCGGCCACTGCACGATCTGGTGGACGTGATCCACCAGCATGTTGCCTGCGGCGATGATGCCTTTGCGTTCCATTATGCCTGCCCCGCGCTGCCGAAGATGCGCATCTGTTCGGCGACCGTATCGGTAATCGCCTCTTCTATCCCCAGCAGCAGCTCGGCAAACTCATCGTACAGCGGCTGGCGGTTCGCCATGCGCTGCTCCACGGCGGCGAGTGCGGCCTGCGACATGCCGGTATAGAAGTTTATTTTATGAATGCCCAGCTCGATGGCGCGGCGGAAGTCGGCATCGCTAATCCCGGAGCCGCCGTGTAAAACCAGCGGCAGCCCCGTCTGCTGGCGAATGGCGTCCAGGCGTGGGAAATCGAGTTTCGGCTCGCCCTTGTATTTGCCGTGCGCGTTGCCGATGGCCACCGCCAGCGCGTCAATGCCGGTTGAATCGACAAATTCGCGCGCCAGCTGCGGGTCGGTAAAGAACGCTTCATCCGCATGCCCGTACAGCGCGCCGCCTTCATCGCCACCGACCGCGCCCAGCTCCGCTTCCACCGACACGCCGACCGCGTGGCACATCTTCACCACCTCCCGCGTCTGGCGAATGTTCTCCTCATAGCTTAGCGTAGAGCCGTCAAACATCACCGAGCTGAACCCTAAGCGCAGGGCGCGCACCACCGCCTCGAAATGCAGGCCGTGGTCGAGGTTGAGCACCACGGGAATATCGTGACGGGCGGCCTCGAACTTCACCGCTTCGACAAGCGAATCCAGAGACACATACTTAAAGTGTACTTCGGCGATGTTGATGATAAACGGCGAGCGTTCCTGCTTCGCGGCGGCGAACAGCGCGCGCAGGAAGTGGGAGTCGAGCACGTTAAACGCGCCCAGCGCGTAGCGATGCGCCCTGGCGTGCTCCAGACCGTCGGCAAGAGAGATCAATGGCATCATTTACTCCTTATATCCGAAACAGGTTGTACTCGTTGCACAGCACCAGCAGCGCCGGTTCGTCTTCTTCGATGTTGTTATAGCGGGCAATGGGCTGCAAAAAGTGGTTGTCGTGCTCGTCGTCGTTTACCGATGACACCTCCCCAACCAGCACGTCGCCGAAGCCGCGTTCGCCCCAGAAGCTGTGGTACAGACCGGGTGTTAGACAGATGCTTTCCCCTGGCATGAGGCGCAGCTGGCTGCCGGGCGCGTGGGTCTGACGACAGCCGTCGACGGTGACCGTCACGTCGGTGTTTTCCGTCTCTTCATGCGCCCCGGCATTCCATAACTCAATAATCAGATTCCCGCCGCCCCGGTTGATGATGTCTTCCCGCTTGCGCCAGTGAAAATGCATTGGCGTCACCTGGCCGTCACGCACGTGCATAATTTTTTCGGCATAGCACTTTTCATATGGCACGCCGTTGGGCGAGCCGTTGCGCAGGGTAAACAGCGTCAGGCCCTCAGCGGCAAAGCTGTTGCCGCCGAACGCCGTCACGTCCCAGCCGAGCTTGAGGTCGAACACTTCCTGCCAGGCGGCCTGGTCAAGCTGCTGCCATTTTGTGGGCGGGAAGCTGGCAAACGGCGGGAGATGCACGTCGTGCATGGAAAAGAACTGTCGCGTGTGGCCGAGAATTTCATTGATGTCGGAGCGTTTCATGGGGACTCCTGGCTTTTATTGCAAAACCTTAGCACTCACCCGGCCCTCTCCCTTGAGGGAGAGGGGGAGTAAGTTCCCTCTCCCTGTGGGAGAGGGTTAGGGTGAGGGCATCAGGCCGCACCGAAGTTACTTAACCGTCCAGCCCTTATAGGTACCGACGTTCTTTTTATCGATCATCGTCACCGGGATTAGCACAGGCGCTTTCGGCGCAGGTTTACCCTGTAGAATGTCATAGCCGATCTCCACCGCTTTTGCCGCCATCACCTGCGGATCCTGCGCCGGGGTTGCGACAAACAGCGAGTTTTCGCGCTTCAGCGCTTCCTCACCGTCCGGGGAACCATCCACGCCGACGATAAAGAACTCGTTGCGCTGAGCCTGCTTCGCGGCCAGATCGGCACCGATCGCCGTCGGATCGTTAATCGCAAACACGCCGTCGATCTTCGGATTGGCCGCCAGCAGGGAGGTCATGACTTCCAGACCGCCTTCGCGACTGCCCTTGGCGTTTTGGTTATCCGAGAGCACCTTGATATCCGGATGTTTTTTGAATTCCGTCTGGCAGCCTTCGACGCGGTTTTGCACCGCAGAGACCGGCGGTCCGTTGATGATCACCACGTTGCCTTTGCCTTTCAGGCGATCGGTAATGTACTTACAGGCCATTTCGCCCGCCTGGGTGTTATCGGAGGTGATGGTCGCATCCGCCCCTTCCGCCGCCACGTCAACCGCAACGACCACGATCCCGGCGTCCTTCGCGCGCTTTACCGCCGGGCCGATCCCTTTGGAATCCGCAGCGTTGAGGATGATCATGTCCACCTTCGCGGCGATGAAGTTGTCGATCTGCGCCACCTGCTGGCCCAGATCGTAACCGCTGGAGACCAGCGTCACCTTGACGTTATCACCAGCCAGCTTGCGCGCTTCCAGCTCGGCACCTTTGGTGATCTGCACGAAGAACGGGTTGGCCAGGTCGCCCACCGTCACGCCGATGGACTTCAGATCTTTTGCCTGCGCAAACGGCGTTGCGGCAAGCAGCGCGCCAGCACAGAGCGCGGTCACTAACGGTTTCAAACGCATATGGTTTTCCTCGAAGCTGTAGGGTTTTGTTGTTATGCACTTTGATGGTGTCGGGTACGGTATTTGTCGATCAGCACCGCTATGATGATCACCGCCCCTTTGATCACCAGCTGCCAGAAGTAGGAGACGCCCATCAGCGTCATGCCGTTATTGAGTGTGGCGATGATCAGCGCGCCGACCAGCGTGCCGGTGATCGTGCCGATCCCGCCGACGAAGCTGGTGCCGCCGAGGATCACCGCCGCAATCGCATCCAGCTCGTAGCCCGTGCCGAGGTTGCCGTTGGCGCTGTAGAGGCGCGAGGCGCTCATCACTCCGCCAAGCCCGGAGAGCAGGCCGCTCATGCCGTAGACAAACAGCAGCACCAGCCAGACCTTAATGCCGGTCAGTCGCGCTGCCTGCATGTTGCCGCCCACCGCATAGATGTGGACGCCGAGCGTGGTGCGGCGCAGGATGAACCAGCAGATAGCAATGACCGCCAGCGCGATTACCACCAGCCACGGGATCGGGCCGAGGTAGTTATTGCCGATCCACTCGAAGCTGATGTTGGAGTTAATGACCGTCGTGCCGTCCGCCAGCAGATACGCCGCGCCGCGCAGCGCCGTATAGGTGCCGAGCGTCACGATAAAGGGCGGCAGCCCCGCAAAGGCCACCAGCGCGCCGTTGAACAGTCCCAGCACCATGCCGAGCATCAGCGCGGCCGGAATGGAGAGCATGGCAAATTCAGAGATAAGCGAGACCACCATCGCCGCTACCGCCGTGGTGCCCAGAATCGAGCCCACGGAGAGGTCAATCCCGCCGGTTAGGATGATGAAGGTCATTCCCGCCGCCAGCACGATGTTGATCGACGCCTGACGGGTAATGTTGAGCAGGTTGCTCTCGGTGAAGAAGTTCGGGGCGATAAAGCCAAATACCGCCACAATCAGGATAAGAATCGGCAGGATACCGACCGTTTGCATCAGATCGCTCATCAGCATTTTTTTGGCGGAGGCGGATTTCGCCACCTGCTGCGGATGGGTTGGAGTTGTCATGATTGCACCGCCTGATGATGAGTGTCGTTCACGCCGGTTGCCAGCGTCATAATGTTTTCCTGAGAGATGTCGCGCCCGTGGAGTTCACCCGCAATGCTGCCTTCCCGCATCACGTACACCCGGTCGCTCATGCCCACCACTTCCGGCAGCTCGCTGGAGATCATTAAAATCGCCACCCCTTTGCGCGCCATCTGGTTCATGATGCGGTAGATCTCACTTTTCGCCCCGACGTCCACGCCGCGCGTGGGTTCGTCCAGGATCAGAATGCGCGGGCCGATGGCCACCCAGCGGGAGATCAGCAGCTTTTGCTGATTGCCGCCTGACAGCCCGCCCGCGCGCACCTGCGAATGGGGCACGCGGATGTTGAGCAATGCAATGGCGTCATCGGAAATCGACTGGGCTTTTTTGCGGTTTAACATACCGAAGGTCGCGTCGCGCTCCAGCGTCGCCATGGTGATGTTCTCCTGCGCCGCCAGCTCCAGAAACAGCCCCTGCTCCTTGCGGTTTTCGGTGAGAAAACCGATGCCGTTTTCGATGGCCGCACGCGGGGAGTGGATCACCACCGGCTCGCCGTCGACCTCAATCATGCCGCCGGTGGCTTTACGCACGCCGAAGATAAGCTGCGCCAGCTCGGAGCGTCCGGCCCCGACCAGGCCCGCCAGCCCAACGATTTCACCGGAACGCACCTGCAGGCTGCACGGCTGTACTTTTTTACCGTCGGTGAGGTGGTGGACGTTGAGACGCGGGTTGCCGAGGGGAATATCACGCTCCTTGTTGAACAGGTCGCTTAACGGGCGGCCCACCATCATGCGCACCAGCTCGGAGGCGTTTAGCTTGTCGCGCGTCAGGCTGCCGACGTACTGCCCGTCGCGCAGAACGCTGACGCGGTCAGAAAGTTCATACACTTCCGCCATGCGGTGGCTGATATAGATGATCGCCATCCCTTCATCGCGCAGGCGCAAAATCAGTTCAAACAGGCGGTGGGTTTCCCGCGAGGAGAGGGCGGCGGTGGGTTCATCCATCACCAGAATGCGGCTGTTGCGGTGCAGCGCACGGGCAATTTCCACCTGCTGCTGCTCGGCAATGGTCAGCTTCATCACCAGGTCGGTAGCATTGAACTGTGCGCCGAGGCGCTCAATCACCGCCTGCGCCTGGGCGGCCATCTCTTTGCGCTGCACCATCCCGCCGCGCGACAGCTCGCTGCCAAGAAAGATATTTTCGGCAACGGTCAGGTTGGGCGCGAGCTGCATCTCCTGATAAATCAGGGTAATGCCTGCGGCCAGCGCATCTTTCGGCCCTTTAATGTGAAACGGCTGACCGTCGATCAGGATCTCACCGCTGGTGGCGGTATAGGCTCCCGCGAGGATTTTCATCAGCGTGCTTTTTCCCGCGCCGTTTTCGCCCATCAGCGCGTGGATCTCTCCGGGAAAGACCGTCAAATCCACACCCTTGAGCGCGTGGAAACTGCCAAACGTTTTGGCAATGCTGCGCATCTCTAATACCGGGGTTCTGCTCATGGCGGATCTCCTGCGAATGCCGATATCTGCACTTCATCACAGGTGCGTAAATGCAAAATGTCAGAAGCTGTTCATATTTGTCATAGTTATGAATAGCTAATCGCCATCACATTTTCCTTTTCCCTCTCCCGGTGGGAGAGGGCCAGGGTGAGGGCACCAAACCACTCAGGAGCCCAAACCCATGCCATCACGCCGTCCGCCCTTTTTCGCCAGCGCCCGAGGCCGACTGCTGATTTTTAATCTGCTGGTGGTCGCCGTGACGCTGATGGTGAGCGGCGTGGCGGTGCTCGGCTTTCGTCACGCTAGTCAAATCCAGGAGCAGGTTCAGCAGCAAACGCTGGATGACATGACCGGCAGCATGAACCTGGCCCGCGATACCGCCAACGTGGCGACGGCGGCGGTGCGGCTTTCACAGGTCGTCGGGGCGCTGGAGTACAAAGGCGAAGCCGAGCGCCTTAAGCAGACGCAAATGGCCCTGCGCCGCTCGCTGGAACAGCTTGCGGATGCGCCGCTGGCGCAGCAGGAGCCGGCGCTGGTGGCGCGCATTATTCAACGAAGCAATGAGCTACAGCAGAGCGTGACGGAGATGCTTGAGCGCGGACAGCGCCGCCATCTGGAGCGTAACGCGCTGCTGAGCTCGCTGTATCAAAGCCAGAGCTACCTGCGTCATCTTCAGGACATCAACCGCCGTTACGACAGCAACGTGCCGGATGCGCAGCAGCTGATGGAGATGGACCGGCTGATCGCCGCCGCCATCGACACTCCTTCGCCGCGCGCGACCGTTCAGCAGCTGGACGCCGTGGCCGCAGCGCTGCCCCGGAGTGCCGTACAGCCGGTCGTGAAGGAGGTTCTGCCAGATTTTAATGCCGAGTTAGGCAGGCTCGCCCCGCTGTCGAAGCAGCTGGATGAGAGCGATCTGGCGATAAGCTGGTATATGTTCCACATCAAGGCGCTGGTGGCGATCCTCAACAGCGATATTAATCAGTACGTCGGGCAGGTGGCGCAGGCCTCCCGGCTTCGCACGGCCCAGAGCCATCACGAGCTGCAGTCCATTAGCGTGTTTATCAGCATCTTCGCCGTGCTGGCGCTGATCATCACCGGGTGCGCCTGCTGGTATATCTACCGCAATCTGGCCTCTAACCTGACGGCGATTTCCCGGGCGATGTCGCGCCTTGCTCACGGCGAACAGGACGTGTCCGTTCCTGCCCTCCAGCGGCGCGATGAGCTCGGTGAACTGGCGCGCGCGTTTAACGTGTTTGCCCGCAATACCGCCTCGCTTGAGCACACCACGCGCCTGCTGAAAGAGAAAACCACGCAGATGGAGATCGACCGCGTTGAGCGTCAGGGGCTGGAAGAGGCGCTGCTGCACAGCCAGAAGATGAAGGCGGTTGGACAGCTGACCGGCGGGCTGGCGCATGATTTTAACAATCTGCTGGCGGTGATCATCGGCAGCCTTGAGCTCACCGACCCCGAATCGAAAGACGCGCCGCGCATTACCCGGGCGCTGAAGGCGGCCGAGCGTGGTGCCTTACTGACGCAGCGCCTGCTGGCATTTTCCCGCAAGCAGTCCCTGACGCCGCATGCGGTAGAGATGCTGCCGCTGCTGGAGAACCTCAGGGAACTGATGCGCCACTCCCTGCCTGCCACCCTGAGCCTGGAGATTGAAGCGCAAACCCCGGCATGGCCCGCGTGGATTGACGTTAGCCAGCTGGAAAACGCCATCATCAACCTGGTGATGAACGCGCGCGATGCGATGGAAGGGCAAAGCGGGGTGATTAAAATCCGGACCTGGAATCAGCGCGTCACCCGCAGCGACGGGCGCAGGCAGGATATGGTGGCGCTGGAGGTCATTGACCGCGGCAGCGGCATGTCGCAGGAGGTGAAATCCCGGGTCTTTGAGCCGTTCTTCACCACCAAGCAGACCGGGAGCGGAAGCGGATTAGGCCTGTCGATGGTCTACGGCTTTGTCCGCCAGTCCGGCGGTCGCGTGGAGATCGAGAGCGCGCCGGGGCAGGGAACGACCGTGCGGCTTCACCTCCCGCGCTCGACGCTGCCCGCTGCTGCAGACGATGAAGCGCTGTCAGCTACCGCCTCCGTCGATAGCGAGCGGCTGGTCCTGGTGCTGGAAGATGAGGCCGATGTTCGGCAAACCCTTTGCGAGCAGCTGCATCAGCTCGGCTACCTGACGCTGGAAGCGGACAACGGCGAACAGGCGCTGAATATGCTGGAGGCTTCACCGGATATTGGCATGTTTATCAGCGACCTGATGCTGCCCGGCAGCCTCAGCGGCGCCGAGGTGATTAGCCATGTGCGTAATCATTATCCGCAGCTTCCGGTGCTGCTGATCAGCGGCCAGGATTTACGGCCTGCGCATAATCCTCAGCTGCCGGACGTTCCGTTACTGCGTAAGCCGTTTACGCGGGTGCAGTTGGCTCAGGCGCTGCGCAAGGTAATGGTAATTTGAGATTCCTCCGCTACCCCCGTTTCCTGCCGTTGATTATCGTAAAGCCAGTTCACCTGCGAGTCTGGCCTTATGAAACGTTACTCAACTGCTCTGTTATTTGGTCTGCTGTCTCTCACCAGCCAACTGGCTCATGCCGACATTGTTGATGATGCTATTGGCAACATTCAGCAGGCGATCAACGATGCCTACAACCCCAGCAGCAGCCGAAGCAATGACGACGACGATCGTTATGACCGCAGCCGTCAAATCGACAGTCGACAGTACGACGATCGTCGTCGGCAGCTCGAAGACAGGCGCCGCCGTTTAGACGAGCGCCAGCGACAGCTGGATGACGACAGACGTCGTCTGGAAGAGGACGAGCGCAGGTTGGAAGACGATTACGATCGAGGCTAAGTCGGCCTGTTGCCCTCACCCCAACCCTCTCCCATGGGAGAGGGAGAAAACTAATCCAGAACCAGCACCATCCCGTCATACCCTGCTTCAATGCCGTCGGGCAGCGGGTTATCCATCATCCACACGTCAAACTGATGGCTGATGTGGGTCAGGATCACCTGCGGACAGCCAATCACCTCGTTTAGCGCAATTACGGTATTTAAATCGCAATGGTTTCGCGGCGTTTCGTCGCGCGGTGCATGGCTGCAGTCGATAATCATCGCCTGCGGCTGGTTGTTGAGCAGGAACTTCACCGTTTTTTCCGGCAGCCCGGCGGTGTCGGAAAGCCAGGCCACGCGGCTGTGGGCTGACTCCAGCAAATACCCGAAGGTCAGTTTCGAATGGTTGAGCGGCAGGGGCGTAACCCGCATTCCCTGAAGCTCAAACATGACAAAGGGTTCGACCGTATGGCTGAAATCCAGAATCCCCGGATGTTTAAACAGGTCGTCACAGCCCGCTTCATCCGGCGGACCGTAGACGGGGATCGTCGCGCCCACGCCCCAGCGCAGGGGGAAGAGTCCCTGGACGTGATCCATATGGTAATGGGTCAGCAAAAACTGCTGAAAGCTGCCTGCAGCCCAGTCGTCCATCAGGTGCGGAATACCCGCGTCCAGCAAGGTCACCGCATCGTTGAATTTGACCACCGCGCTACAGGGGCGACGGCGATAGGTCTCCTGCAGGCGCGCCCGGCGGCACGCCGCGCAGTCGCAGCCAAAGACCGGTACGAGCTGGGCGCTTCCGGTTCCTGTTAACGCGATCGTCAGACTCATAACGCACCTCTACAGCGGTTTGGTGAATCGGAAATGGCTCTGCGTATATCCTTCACGGACGTAAAAACGGTGGGCGTCGGTGCGCTTCACGCTGGTGGAGAGCTCGGTCAGCTCCGCGCCCGCCTCTCGTGCCACCCCTTCCGCCCAGGCCAGCAGCTGGCTGCCCACCTTTAGCCCGCGCGCCTGCGGCATCACCACCAGCTCCTGGATCTCGCCGATCCAGCGCGCGTGATGGAGGTGAAACTGCAGGTGCAGGCCGATCATGCCGATGACCTGACCGTCCAGTTCGGCAAGCTGGTAGCGCATGTTGTGATCCTGCAGATTGGCAAGATAGCCCGCGTGAAACGCCTGGCGATCGAACTCGGCCTGTTTCAATTCGCAGATTAACGCATAGACGATTTGCGCATCGTCGGCGGTGGCGGGACGAAGCGTACAGTCATGCATGCTGTTTCTCCTTCTGACGGATAAGCGATAAAAAGGTCTCGACTGACTGTAGCAAACTTCCGTCGTTATTAAGGATATGGCAGTCGGACGGGGTGTAGCGCGCCGCACGCTCCAGCCGCTGGTCGATCTCGCGGGCGGATTCACGTCCCCGTCTCTGCAACCGGCTGCGCAGGACCTCCGGTGAAACCTGCAGGCAGACCGGCAGCAGGGCCGCCCCATAGCGGGCGCGCGCTTGCGAAAGATGCGCCCGCGAGCCGTTGACCAGCACGTCGAACCCCGCATGCAGCCACAGATCGGTCTCGATGCCGATTCCGTAGTAATAGCCATTGGCGTGCCAGCTCAGCGCCAGTAGATTTTGCCCGGCGCGGGTGAAAAACTCCTGCTCGCTCAGGGCGATATGGTTTTCACTCCCCGCATTGGCCGCGCGGGTTATGTACCGGTGCGCCACCAGCAGCTGGGGATGCTCCTGCTGCCGTAAGGCGGACAGCAGGCTGTCCTTACCGGAGCCGGACGGCCCCATTAGCCAGATAAGTCTTCCCATCAGAACACCCTCTTTCCCTGACGCCAGACGTGGTCGATATGAACGTGCTCGCCCCTGCGGTGGGCCAGGACCAGATCCGCCCGCTTGCCTTCGGCTATCTCGCCGCGATCCTGCAGATTAAGCGCCGAGGCCGGGTTTTTCGTCACCAGGCGAATCGCATGCGGCAGCGTAAAGCGGTTGCCCTCGTCGTCGGCCACCCGGAACGCCGCGTCGAGCAGACTGGCGGGGTAATAGTCGGACGAGAGGATATCCAGCAGGCCGAGGGAAGCGAGCCTGCTTGCCGCGACGTTGCCGGAGTGCGAGCCGCCGCGCACGATGTTCGGTGCGCCCATCAGCACGTTCATGCCATGCCTGCGGGAGGCTTCAGCCGCCTCGAACGTGGTGGGAAATTCGGCGATAACGCTGCCAAGCTGGTGGGATTCGAGCACGTGATCGTGTGTGGCATCGTCATGGCTGGCCAGCGCGATATTACGGTCCCGGCACATCGCCGCAATCCTGAGACGGTTAGGCTGCGACCACCGTGCCGCAAGCGCCAGCTGCTCCTCCTCGTAGCGCGCCATCTCCGCATCGCTGAGAGAATATTTGCCCTGATAGTATTCACGATACTTTTCAATGTTGGCGAACTGGCGCTGCCCCGGCGAGTGGTCCATCAGGGAGACCAGCGAGACCGGCTCGCGTCCGACCAGCTTTTCAAACAGCGGCAGGGTGGTGTGGTGCGGCAGCTCGCAGCGCAGGTGCAGACGGTGCTCGGCGCGGTTGAGGCCGCGTTTTTGCGTCTCCTCCACGGCGTTGATCATCTTCTCCAGATTCTCCAGGCGATCGCCGCCGTCGCGCACGTCGCCAATCGCCACCGCGTCCAGCACGGTGGTGATGCCGCTGGCGACCATCAGCGCGTCGTGGCTGCTCATCGCCGAATGGGCGGGCCAGTCTACCTTCGGGCGCGGGGTGAAAAATTTGTCCAGATTATCGGTATGCAGCTCAATCAGCCCCGGCAGCAGCCAGCCGCCTGCACCGTCCATCGCTTCAGAAGTACGGCTCTGGGTTTCGGCAAAGGCGCGAATAACGCCTTCATGAACTTCAACCGAGCCATCAACGACTTCATTTTCCAGCACCAGCCTGACGTTATTGATAATCATGCGTTTGTCCCCATCGGGTGCAATCTGTCCGCCACGCGGCTGCGTACGGTTTCGTCGTGGAAGATCCCGACGATCGCCGCGCCGCGAGCTTTGGCCTGTTCGATCAGCTCCACCACGGCGGCGCTGTTTTTACCGTCGAGCGAGGCGGTGGGTTCATCCAGAAGTAAAATCGGGTAGTCGACGATAAATCCGCGGGCGATATTGACGCGCTGCTGCTCGCCGCCGGAAAAGGTCGACGGGGCGAGATGCCACAGGCGCTCCGGCACGTTGAGGCGCGTCAGCAGGCTGGCGGCTTTGGTGGCGCAGGCTTCTCGCGGCACGCCCAGATCCAGCAGGGGCTGCATCACCACGTCCAGGGCGGAGATCCGCGGGATCACCCGCAGAAACTGGCTCACCCAGCCGATCGTCGTGCGGCGCACTTCCAGCACTTTACGCGCGGGGGCCTGCACCAGATCGACCCACTCATCGTTGTGGCGAATACGGATGTGGCCTTCATCCGGCAGATAGTTGGCATACAGGGAGCGCAGCAGGGTGGATTTTCCGCTGCCGGAATGGCCGTGCAGCACCACGCATTCACCGCGGCTGACCTCTAACGAGGCATTTTGCAGCACCGGCAGGCGCACGCCGTTTTGCTGGTGGAGCACAAAGGTCTTACTTACGTTTTCTACGCGGATCATGTTGGCCTCTTAATTCTGCAATACGGACGACACCAGCAGCTGGGTGTATGGATGGTGCGGATCGTCGAGCACCCGGTCGGTTAACCCACTTTCCACCACCTGGCCCTGCTTCATCACCAGCAGACGGTCCGCCAGCAGGCGCGCAACGCCTAAATCGTGGGTGACAATCACCACCGCCAGGTTTAGATCCACCACCAGGCCACGCAGCAGATCGAGCAGGCGGGCCTGCACCGAGACGTCCAGCCCGCCGGTGGGTTCATCCATAAACACCAGCTTCGGATGGGTGACCAGGTTGCGCGCAATCTGCAGGCGCTGCTGCATCCCGCCGGAGAAGGTTGTCGGCAGGTCGTCGATGCGCGAGGCGGGGATTTCCACCTCTTCCAGCCAGTGCTGGGCGGTAGCGCGGATGTTGCCGTAGTGGCGCGCGCCGGTGGCCATCAGGCGTTCGCCGATGTTGCCCCCGGCGGAGACCTGACGGCGCAGGCCGTCCATCGGGTGCTGATGCACCACGCCCCACTCGGTGCGCAGCAGGCGGCGGCGTCCGGCCTCGCTCATGCCGTACAGCGAGGCGCCCTCATACAAAATGTCGCCGTTCTGCGGCGTCAGGCGCGCGGAGATGGACTTCAGCAGGGTGGTTTTGCCGGAGCCGGACTCGCCGACGATCCCCAGCACCTCGCCCGGCCACAGCTCTAACGACACGTCGCTAAAGCCTTTGCCCGGCGCATACAGGTGAGTCAGGTTATTAACCGAAAGCAGCGGTTTCATTGGCCGTTCGCCTCGCTCTGTTGGCGGCAGTAATCGGTGTCGGAGCAGACAAACATCCGTTTGCCCGTATCGTCCAGCACCACTTCGTCCAGATAGCTGTGTTTGGATCCGCAGATGGCGCACGGCTCGTCCCACTCCTGCACCGTAAACGGGTGATCGTCGAAATCGAGACTTTCCACGCGGGTGTAAGGCGGAACGGCGTAGATGCGTTTTTCGCGCCCGGCGCCGAAAAGCTGCAGGGCCGGCATCATGTCCATCTTCGGGTTATCGAATTTTGGGATTGGCGACGGGTCCATCACGTAGCGCCCGTTCACCTTCACCGGGTAGGCGTAGGTGGTGGCGATATGGCCGAAGCGGGCGATATCCTCATACAGCTTCACCTGCATGACGCCGTACTCTTCCAGCGCGTGCATGGTACGGGTTTCCGTTTCGCGCGGCTCGATAAAGCGCAGCGGCTCCGGGATCGGCACCTGGAAAATCAAAATCTGATCTTCAGTGAGCGGGGTTTCCGGGATGCGGTGTCGGGTCTGGATCAGCGTGGCGTCTTCGGTTTTTTCGGTGGTATTGACGCCGGTGACGCGCTGGAAGAAGCTGCGGATCGACACGGCGTTGGTAGTGTCGTCGGCGCCCTGGTCGATGACCTTCAGCACGTCCGCCTCGCCGATCACGCTGGCGGTAATCTGGATGCCGCCCGTGCCCCAGCCGTAGGGCATCGGCATTTCGCGGCCGCCGAACGGCACCTGATAGCCCGGAATGGCCACCGCTTTTAAGATGGCGCGGCGGATCATGCGTTTGGTTTGCTCATCCAGATAGGCAAAGTTGTAGCCGCTTAAGTTAGCCATTTTTGCGCTCCCGTTGCAGGCGTTTCAGCAGTTCCAGTTCGGCCTGGAAATCGACGTAGTGCGGCAGCTTGAGGTGCGAGACAAAACCGGCGGCCTCAACGTTATCCGCGTGGGCCAGCACGAACTCTTCGTCCTGCGCCGGGCCTGCAACGTGCTCGCCGTAGTCCGGCGCCTGGAGTGCGCGGTCGACCAGCGCCATGGCCATGGCCTTGCGCTCGCCGAGGCCGAATACCAGCCCGTAGCCGCGGGTAAAGTGCGGGTCTTCGTCTTCCGGGGCGACGAAACCGTTGACCATTTCACATTCGGTCATCAGCAGTTCGCCGATGTTCACCGCAAAACCCAGCTCTTCCGGTACGATCTCGACGTCGATGTAGCCGCTGCGAATTTCGGCTGCAAACGGGTGGTTGCGCCCGTAGCCGCGCTGGGTGGAGTAGGCCAGCGCCAGCAGATAGCCTTCGTCGCCGCGCATCAGCTGCTGCAGGCGGGACGAGCGCGAGCACGAGTAAACCGGCGGCGTGCGGGTGATGTCATCCGGCTGCGCGCCAGAATCTTCTTCCGCCTTCGCCAGGCCCTGTTTTGCCAGCAGGCTGAAGACGTGCGGAGACGGTTCCTGTTCGGCGTCGGAGGTGCTGAGCGTCGGCGCTTCGCCGTTCGCCAGCAGGGTAAAATCCAGCAGGCGGTGGGTGTAGTCGTACGTGGGGCCAAGCAGCTGGCCGCCGGGAACGTCTTTATAAACGGCAGAAATGCGGCGTTCCAGGCGCATCTCCGCCGTGTTCACCGGCTCGCTTACCGCCAGTCTGGCAAGCGTGGTGCGGTAGGCGCGCAGCAGGAAGATGGCTTCCACGTTGTCGCCGCTGGCCTGCTTCAGGGCCAGCGCCGCCAGCTCGCGGTCGGCAATGCCGCCTTCGGTCATCACCCGGTCGACGGCGAGGTTTAGCTGCTGTTCAATCTGGGCGACGCTCAGCTCGGGAAGCCGTTCATCGCCCCGTCGTCTGTGCGCCTGTAGCGCATGGGCGGCGGCGATGGCCTTCTCGCCCCCTTTGACGGCAACGTACATCAGCACACCTCCACGTGGGTGGTCCGCGGGATTGCCAGCAGGCGCTCGCCGCAGGTCAGGATCAGGTCAATGCCCAGCGGGAACGGGTGCGGGCGCTCGGTCAGCTCGTGAATGATGCACTCCGGCAGCTGCGGCGCGACCATGCGCTCGTCGGCGATGCCTGCCCCCGTGAGGCGCAGCATGCGGCCGCCGCTCAGGCTGGAGACCTGCAAAATCAGGGTGGCGCTGGTCTCCGGGGCGACGGTGCTGCCTTCGCTCAGGGCGTTCAATTGCTCATGGCTGATTTGTTCATCGGCCACGGCAAAAACCGCCTGCTGGGGCTGATCGACCAGCGGAGCGCTGGTGTGAAAACGCAGGTTCTGGCTGGCGATATCGTTCGACAGCGCGCCCGAAAGCCACACCGGGGTGTCGTTGTCGGCAAGCGTCAGCAGCACGCTGGTGGTCGCCAGATTCAGCGGCAGCCAGCCCTGGGAGAGCTGGTGCAGCGAGACGATCGCGCCCGGCTCGCTCATCGCCTTCAGCAGGCGACGAAAACTGTGTTGGGCATCCTGGACGGCCAGGGTAAAAGCAGGTTGAAGCGTCATGCGTTGTCTCCGCGAACGAGCGTAAAGAAGTCGACCCGGCTGGTATTCACTTCGGCCTGACGCGCGGCAAGACGTGCGGCGCGGTCGGCTTCCAGCGGGGTAATAAGGGTTTCCATTAGCATCTGGAAATACGGCTGTTCCTGTAAAAGCGCGTCGATCACCGCGCAGCGCTCGGCGTGGGCTTTATCACGCCCCAGCACGTAGCTGTAGCCCAGCGTGCCGCTGTTCAGGCGGATTGCCGCGTGGGTGAGGGTGGCGTCTCCGGCGAAAAAGCGCTCGCCGGTGCCGCCCATGCGCGCCTGGATCTGAACAAGGCCGATCTCCGGGGCGCGAAGGGTGTCGTAGTCTGGCGTCAGGCTGAGAACGTTCATGCGGGCAGCCAGCGCAGCAGGCTGGCTGTGGGCCAGCACGCGCATCCAGCGCTGTCGGGTGGCGATGTCGAAGTGCATTCAGTGCTCCATGGTGAATTCGATCATGTCGGCGCGGGTCAGGCTGACGGAGTATTCCGTCGCGTTGATCTCGCCGTCACGGTGGTTGAGGGTGCGTACGCAGAGCAGCGGGGCCATATTGGGGATTTCGAGCACCTTGCTCTCTTTCGCCTGCGCGCGACGGGCGCTGATGCGCGTCTGGGTACGCTTGAGCGCAATGCCGGTCGCATCCTGAAGAAAGTCATGCAGCGAGCCGCTGGAGAAATGCTGGAGCACGGGCCAGAGGGCGAGGTCCGCAAAGTAGTGGTCTATCTGGCATACCGCCACGCCGTTAACGCGACGCAGGGTACGCAGGTGAATGACGTCGTCGCCCTCCTGAATACCCAGCGCGTCCGCCACGTGGCTGGAGGCCGGACGCAATACCGAGAGCAGCTTTTCGCTGGTCGGGTGGCTGCCCTGATCCAGCAGGTTCTGGCTAAAGCGCGCCTGGGCGTTCAGCGGGTAGTCGAACGGGCGCATCAGCACCAGCACGCCCACGCCCTGACGGCGCTGGACCCAGCCGCGCTCGACCAGCTGGTCAATGGCGCGACGCAGGGTGTGGCGGTTCACTTCATAGCGGTCGGCAAGCTGCTGCTCGGCGGGCAGGTAGTCCCCGCAGCGGTAGTGCGTGCGCAGCTCCACTTCGAGCTTTGCGGCAATCTCTTGCCAGCGGGTAGGATAACTGGTCGGATGTCTGGATAAGTGCATAGAAAACAAAGCCTCGCTTCTCAGATGAAGTGCTTACGCAAACGTTGAGAGAGGAAATCCAGCAGGCTGACGGTGACGATGATGAGCACCATCAGGGCGCAGGTTTGCTGGAACTGAAAACCGCGAATCGCTTCCCACAGGGTGACGCCAATCCCGCCTGCGCCCACCATACCGACCACCGTCGCGGAGCGGACGTTGGACTCAAAGCGGTACAGGGAGTAGGAGATCAGGAGCGGCATAACCTGCGGCAGGACGCCGTAAAGGATCTCTTCGATTTTATTGGCACCCGTGGCGCGGATGCCTTCCACCGGGCCGGGCTCAATGGCTTCGACCGCTTCAGAAAGCAGCTTGGAGAGCACGCCGGTGGTGTGGATGAACAGTGCCATCACGCCGGCGAACGGACCCAGGCCAACGGCGACCACGAACAGCATCGCAAAGACCATTTCATTGATGGCGCGACAGGCGTCCATCAGGCGACGCATCGGCTGGTATATCCACCACGGCACGATGTTTTCGGCGCTCATCAGGCCAAAGGGAATGGAGAGAACGACGGCAAGGGCGGTGCCCCAGACGGCGATTTGCAGGGTGATCGCCATTTCGCTGAGGTAATCCTGCCACTGGCTGAAGTCCGGCGGGAAGAAGTCGGCGGCGAAGGTCGCCATGTTGCCCGCGTCCTTGAAGAGCAGCAGCGGATCCATTTCCGCGCCCTTCCAGGAGATAACCAGCACCGCCAGCAGGATGGCCCAGCTTATGAGCGAGAACCAGCTGCGCTTCGGCGGCGGGAGGGTGATGGTTTGCATGTTGGCTCCTTTGGGTTTAGTCCCCTCTCCCACGGGGAGAGGGAGAAAGGCACTACTGCACCGCTTTATTCACGCTCGTCATCGCACCGAGCGCGGCGGTCAGGCGATCGAGGTCTTCCAGCTGTGCCTCAATTGCGGCCACTTTGCTGGTCTTCTCCTCGTCCTTCAGCCCTTTGTTGTCCTTCACGCCCTGCATCTCTTTAAACAGCGCCAGCTGGCGAATCGGGACCAGCTGCAGGTCGCTTGACGGGCGGAACGGTGCCCAGCCCAGGCGCGCCAGGACCGCTTTCTCTTCCGGCGTTTTGCCATAGGTCATAAAGAAGTCGTACACCTTATCTTTGGTGTTTTCGGACAGGTTTTTACGCCAGACGATCGGGTCGCCCGGGATCAGCGGCGATTTCCAGATAACCTTGATCTCTTTCAGCTTGTCCGGCGCGGAAGTTTTCAGCTTGTCGAGGTTCTCGGTGTTGTTGGTAGCAACGTCCACCTGCTTGTTGGCCACGGCCAGAGCGTTGGTTTCGTGGCTGGCGTTCACCGTGCGTTTGAAGTCGCTGGCGGAGGCGTTGTTTTTGGCGAAGACGTAGTAGCCGGGGACAAGGTAGCCGGAGGTGGAGTTCGGGTCGCCGTTGCCGAAGGTCAGCTCTTTGCGTTTGGCGAGCATGTCGTTGAGGTTGTTGATCGGGCTGTCTTTATTCACGATCAGCACGCTCCAGTAGCCCGGGGATCCATCTGCCGCGACGGTCTGGGCAAAGACCTGGCCGTTCGCGCGGTCCACCGCTTCCATGGCGGAGAGGTTGCCGTACCAGGCGATGTCCACTTTATTAAAGCGCATCCCCTGGATGATGCCCGCGTAGTCCGGGGCGAAGAAGGCGTTCACTTTGATTCCCAGCCTGGTTTCCATATCTTTCAGGAACGGTTCCCACTGAGGCTTCAGGTTCTGCTGTGATTCCGTCGAAATAATGCCGAAGTTCAGCACTTTTTCCTGCTCTTGTGCATACGCCGGGCTTAACAGGGTGCTGAGGCTGAACATGCTGGTAAAGGCCAGCGCGGCAACGGCTTTGTAGCTCATGTACTTTCCTCGGATCGGGTTTAATTAAGCAGCCTGCGCGTTCTCTTCGACGCGGTTAATGCTGCGGTAGAGATGGTCAAAACGTTCGTTATCAAACTGATGGCTCGCGCCATCAAAGAACACATGTCCCTGACGCAGGGCGACAATGCGTTCGCAGTAGCGCAGGGCGTAATCCACCTGATGCAGCGTGACCACCACGGTGATACCGTCGTTCTGGTTAATGTCGCTCAGGGTTTCCATCACGATGCGGGCGGACTCCGGGTCCAGCGAGGCAATGGGTTCGTCTGCGAGAATGATTTGCGCTTTTTGCATCAGGGCGCGGGCAATGGCGACGCGCTGCTGTTGTCCACCGGACAGGGTGGAGACGCGCTGGTGGGCAAAATGCGCCATGCCGACGCGGGTCAGCGCCTGTAAGGCTTCCTGCTTCTGCGAAGGGGAGAACCAGCGCAGACAGGTGCGCCAGAACGAGGTGCTGCCGAGCGCGCCAATCAGCACGTTCTCCAGCACCGTCAGGCGGTTCACCAGGTTGAACTGCTGGAAGATATAGCCCGTCCGGGCGCGGCTCTTGCGGATATCGCTGGCGAGACGCCCCGCGCGCTGCACGGTATTGCCCAGCAGCTCGACGTGGCTTTCCGGCGTTTTATCGCAGGTGATAAGACCGCTTAAATGACGCAGAAGGGTGGATTTACCGGAACCGGATGGCCCCAGCAGCGCCACCATTTCGCCCTGCTGGACGGTCAGATCAACGGCATGCAGAGCCTTATTATGATTGAAGGTCTTGCTCAGTCTCTCGACGCGGATGACGGTTTGCATGTGCTGGGCCTCACGATAAATGTGGCCTCATGCTGGCGCATCAATGTGACATTTGGGTTAAGTCTGGGTTGCGGGAGTTTGAAGAGTTGAGGGGAGTTTGATGACAATCACCGTAGGCCCGGTCAGCGCAGCGCCACCGGGCGCTGTTGCCTGCTGCGCTGCGCTTATCCGGCCTAAGGCGTTTGTTGCTGCTTAACAACGTTAATCATCCACGGCACGCCGTATTTATCGGTGACTTTACCGAAACCGTGTGCCCAGAAGGTTTCCTGCCAGGCCATTTCGATGTTCCCGCCCGCGGCGAGGTTGTCGAACCAGCGCTTGCCTTCATTAACGTCCTGAGTATCGAGTACCAGCGTGAAGCCCGCGTACTGCGCGTTGCTGCCCGGCGGCATCCCGTCGCTCATCATGATATCGCTGCCCGCAATGCGGACGTTGGAGTGAGCGATAGCCGAATCCGGAAATTGCATACCGGACGGACAGCCTTCTTCGCTGTTATCGCTTTTTGGCATTTCGCCGAAGGTGATTTTATAGAGAAGCTCTGCGCCGACGGCTTGCTGGTAGAAAGAAGTGGCTTCTGCACAGTTGCCGGCGAACGAGATGTAGGGACTTAACGGCATAATCTTTACCTCACGTAAGAAAAGCTCGTTAAGTGTAGTTCCCGCAAGCCCGGTAAGCGAAGCGCCACCGGGCGGGTAAATCAGTTCTTTTTCACGAACTCTGATTTCAGCTTCATCGGACCGAAGCCGTCAATTTTGCAGTCGATATTATGATCGCCTTCAACCAGACGGATATTCTTCACTTTGGTGCCGATCTTCAGCATGGAAGAACTGCCCTTTACTTTCAGATCTTTAATCACGGTTACGCTGTCGCCGTCCGCCAGCAGATTGCCGTTCGCATCTTTTACGACAAGTGCATCAGCATCGTGTGATGGTTCGGCATCGTTCCATTCGTGAGCGCATTCCGGGCAGATGAACATGCCATTATCTTCATAGGTGTATTCAGAATTGCATTTTGGGCAGTGTGGGAGTGACATATCGGTATCCTCAAAAAGTGTAAACGCGCTGGAAAGTGCCAGCTAAATGACGGCAGCGTGCCGAAAAAGGCGGCAAGTATAGCGCAAATCCACACGTTTGTCGGTGACATTGTGAATTAAAAAAATGCAAAAAGCGTATCGGGAGTGACACTTCCTGTCAGTCAGTTAAGCGATGCTTACCTCATTAACACGGTGGGAAGAAATGACGCTAAATATATCGAATATTTTATTGCAGCAAATTGCTACGCTCCTTCATTTCGGATAAGGTGAAGCGACACATTGTTATTTATCTCCTGACTTCGCTGCCATCCATATCTTTTGGCAGGGGCGTATTACCTCTCTTTTTAGGTGGGTAAATAATGATGATATATCCTGAAGTTTCTTAAAATTGGGCTACGCTTTTTTCCTTTGGCCTTCAGGCCAGGAGGGGAGCTATACACGCCATGCAAGGATAGTGAATTATTTCTGATTATCATCAATCAGTTATATTTCGGCGAACATGTTTTCCACACGTGATCATATAAGCCTGAACAACATAATTAATACCAGTGGCTTAATAAAAGTAATAAATTTGCGTTAAGGAAAGGCTTTTATCATGCACACACAGACCATTTTTGAATTAAGCCAGGAAGCTGAGCGTTTGTTACAGCTCGCCCTGCAAAACCTTGATACGTTGAAATCAATGCCGACTGCGATGCTGGAGAGCACCGCGGCTGCTATTACGGGTGAAAAGAACAACGTTTTACCTTTGCATTTTAGCGCGCGCGGTGTCGAAGCGCAGCAGGCGATGCTGAATAATGAATTACGAAAAATAACCCGGCTGGAAATGGTCCTGGCTATTGTGGGCACCATGAAAGCGGGAAAATCGACCACCATTAATGCGATTGTAGGGACCGAAGTGTTGCCGAACCGCAATCGTCCGATGACGGCGCTCCCGACCCTGATTCGCCACACGCCGGGCCAGAAGGAGCCGGTGCTGCATTTCTCACATGCCTCGCCCATTGATGATTTGATTCAACTGCTTCAGAAAAAGCTATGCGATTACGATCGCGGAAAGCTGGCTCAGCATCTGGAAATTGATAAAGACATGAATACGCTGCTGGAGCGCATTGAAAAAGGAGAGGCTTTTGAGAAGCATCACCTGGGCGCTCAGCCGATATTTCATTGTCTGAAAAGCCTCAACGACCTGGTGAGACTTTCCCAGGCGTTAGGGGTGGAGTTTCCCTTCTCTGAGTATGCTGCTATCGAACATATTCCGGTGATTGAAGTGGAGTTCGTGCATCTTGCGGGTCTGGATGCTCACCTCGGACAGCTGACGCTGCTCGATACACCCGGGCCGAATGAGGCCGGACAGCCGCATCTGCAAAAAATGCTCAGCGAGCAGTTGTCCCGCGCGTCGGCGGTGCTGGCCGTGATGGATTATACCCAGCTTAAATCCATCTCTGATGAAGAAGTCCGCCAGGCCATTTCCGCGGCGGGAAAATCCGTGCCGCTGTATGCCCTGGTCAATAAATTCGATCAGAAAGATCGCAATAGCGACGATGAAGAGCAGATCCGGGCGATGATCTCCGGCACCTTAATGAAAGGCAATATTTCGCCTGGCCAGATCTACCCCGTTTCGTCCATGTGGGCCTATCTGGCAAACCGCGCTCGCTACGAGATGAGTACCCACGGACAACTGCCGGATCATCACGAGCAACCCTGGGTGCAGGACTTTGCCGAAGCGGCGCTTGGGCGTCGCTGGCGCACGGCGGACCTGGACGATATCGACCATATTCGTCATTCTGCCGATTTGCTCTGGGAAGATTCGCTTTTCGAACAACCGATACGCAAGCTGATTTATGCCGCCTATGCCAATGCCTCGCTTTACGCGCTGCGTTCGGCCTCGCATAAGCTGCTCAACTACGCACAAAATGCCCGGGAGTACCTCGACTTCCGCTATCAGGGGCTGACGGTTGCCTTTGAGGCGCTGGAACTGAATATCGCACGTCTGGAAGAGGATATGGCGCTTCTCCAGACGCGTCAGAGCGTGGTGAGCGATGAGGTGAAACATGAAGTTGAGGAGGCGCTGAACGCCACCGCGGACTTTATGGGAGCGCAAAAAACCGCGCTTAACCAGGCGATTGGCGAGGTGTTCAGCGCTCAGTATATTCTTGATTTGGCTGGCATCGATCGGCAGAACCCTCACGGTGACGAGCCGAACGAGCTGAAGCAGCTGGTTCTGGACGATGAAGGGAAGGCGCAGATCGCGCTAAGTAAAATCCGCTCCTCCTGCGAACGGGTGATGCTGGATGCACAGACGAAAATCTGCCGGGAGCTGGCGTTACGCTTCGACCAGCTTGAATCTACGCTGGCGCGTTCCCTGAACGAAGCCATGCGCCCCATCGAAACGCGTATTAAAGAGCATCTGAGCCATGCGGGTTTTCGGGCGCGAATCAGTTTCCCGGCGTTTCAGGCTCACCAGCTCAACTTCAACACGCGGGCGCTGTTTAACGATGCGATAGCGCAGGATGCCAGCCTGGCAGGTCCGCCATCAGGCGGGAGCAGCATGCGAGAAACTGTCTCTCGCTGGCTCAATAATCCGGGCTGGGGCTGGGATGAGTATGTGGAAACGCGCACGCGCTATGTTATCGATATTGCGCAGCTGCATGACAAATTTAAGCAACATATTGAGCTGTTTTGTGAACAAATACGTAAAGCTTTGTCCGCGCAGGTCGATGTCTCTGTTACGGCAGGAATGGCGACGTTCTTTGCAGAATTTTCGCTGTGCCTGACCGGGTTACAGGAAAGCTTGCGTGATAGCCTCGCAGTACGTCAACAGAATGAGCATTCAACCCGAGCGCTCTGCCAGCTGTTGAAGCAAAGTATTACGACTGCGACGTGGATACAGGAAGATACCCGACTGTTACGCGATGATATTCAAACTCTATTCGCGGCAGAGCAACCATGACAACACCACTACTGGACGGTCCCGGGCGAACGCTGGAGTGTATTAATCCAAAATTTATGGTCGATCTGGTGCAGGGAGTGGACGCGGCGCGTCATCCTCACCTGGGACCACAACAGCTTCAGTTTCGTGAGCGTTTGACTCAGGAAATCATGACGCATACCCGGCTACGCCCCTGGGCGATGGCGGGTATGCTCAATGAAAATGCAGTGCTGCGCCTGGGGCTGGCGGAAAAACTGGCCGGCATGCTTGACCCGGGCCATCTCGCGCTGACGCTGATGGCAGAGAAACTGATTGCTTTGCGCCAGCAGACTCACCCGCGCGCCCAGCAGTCCCCGGGGCTGATGCAGCAGTACGCTGAACTCGCCTCTCATTTTACCCAACGCGCCGCATATAAAGAGAAGGCGCTAACCCAGCGCGGGCTGACGGTGCAGGCGGGTGAGCACAGCGAGCAGATTTTTACCCGCTGGCGGGCCGGGCATTATGATGGCTGGTCGCTGGCCGGGCGCTGTTTTATCGTGCTGGAAGAGCTGCGCTGGGGGGCATTTGGTGACGCATGCCGCCTCGCGAATGAAGATGTGGCGGCAATGCTTAAGGATAACCTGCGCAGCATGGCGGCTAACTATCTGGCACAGGGCATCAATGCGTCCCCCACGACCCGCCATTTCTATCACCAGTGGCTGACAACGCCGGCCTCTCCGGGTTTAATCGATCATAAAGACATGCTGGGCTGGCTGGGGGACTGGTGTCAGGCGGATCAACATCCGGTGAGCTGGTCAGTGACGCAAAACTGGCAGACCGTCGCGCTGGGCATGCCGAGGCTCTGTTCGGCAAAACGGCTGGTGGACGGGATGGTGGAAGAGATTTTTGGGTAAATCCCTCACCCTCTCCCCGTCGGGAGAGGGAATGGTGCGGTGTGTTAATGATTCATTTCTATCGGCTTCGGTTCAGGCAGGGTCTCTTGCATATTCCCGTAGCGTTTCGCATACAGCGCCGTGATGATGGGGACCAGAATCGCGGTGACAATTACGCTCGCGGCAACCAGTGCCGTCGCTGAAGCGGCGACCGGTTCGAAGGCCGGGTTAATTTGGGCGATAATCACCGGGTTTGCAACAGCAGCCCCCGCGGCTGAAGAGGCGGCGACGCCGGCCGTGCCGTTTCCTCCTCCGATTACGCGGTCGGCAATAATCAGCGGAATACCGGTGATGACGATCACGGCGACACCCAGCACAATGCCCAGCAGGCCGGTATCGAGAATGACCTTCAGGTTGATGGTGTTCCCCAGTGCGAAACCGAAGAACGGGATCAGCACCGGCGTGGCTTTGCTGAAGAAATCACGCAGATCGCGGTCGAGATTGCCAAGGGCGAAACCGACCAGGAAGGGCAGGATTGCGCCGACAAAGTGGTGCGGTTCAAACGAGGCCAGGCCAGCAGACCCCAGGATCAGCATCGTCATCAATGGGCCGGACTCCAGAGACATCAACACAAATGCGCCGGACTCTTCTTTCGTTCCGTACTGGTTCATCAGGCTGGCGTACAATCCGCCGTTGGTCATATCCATTGCCGAGACAATCGCCAGGACCGATAAACCCGCAAAGAACCCGGTCTGAATTCCATTCTCCGGAATGAACATCGCGCATATCATTGCCACCGCCCAGGCTACCGCTATTTTGGTTATCACCAGCGTTCCGGATTTCCGTAATACTGTCCCCGTTGCCCGCAAATTAATGGATGCGCCGATACAAAAAAACCAGACGGCAAGAATGGGAACCGTGCCTGTTATCATGCCTTTTGTGAAACCACCGAAATAGGCTCCGGTATCGGGAGCAAGAGTATTCAGGATGGCGCCCAGCACCAGCGGAACCAGCATCATGCCGCCGGGTATACGTTCTATCGTGGCTTTAATCTTCATAGACAAACCTCACATCGGATCCCGCAGGACGGGTAATGGGTGTTAGAAATTAGTCAATAAATTCAATAGATTGCTCGTATTGCTTGCGGTGTTTTTTCGAAAGCCCTGCAACAAAATTAAATGCGTGCTCTCAATTAACCTTTTTCTGAAACACATAAAACGCTGAGTTCGGATTTATGATGCGATCATTGGAATACTGATTCAATGAAAATAAAACATTGTTTTAGTTATCTGCATCACATATTCAATGTAAAACCTGAGGCCGGTTCGTGTTGATGAAAATTTATGTAAACCTGATGTGAATTAACGTGGTTTGTTTTTCCGTTAAGAAAGAAATAATGACGCGCGGGAGGATGTCCTTCAGGTGGGGGTAAGGAAGTGCTTATTTGCATTCCTTGACAAAAATTGGACTGAGTTGACGAGACGCGAAAATATGTGTGAAGTTGATCACAAATATAAACGCTGGTAGGGTAAAAAGGTCACTAACTGCCCAGGCAGGCGTCAACAGGTTCGGTTGTATCGACGTAAAACGTCAATGTAAGTAAACCTGCTACGCTTGAATAAGGCGATTCGCATGGAGCGGATCCCATGGTTCACAGAACGCTAACTGGACTGTGAAACAGACAGGGCCGAGTCAACGAGGATAGCTATGCTGAGAAGGAAAAAGATTAAACCCATCACGCTTCGCGACGTCACCATTATTGATGACGCAAAGCTGCGTAAAGCGATTACCGCAGCCTCGCTCGGTAATGCGATGGAATGGTTCGATTTTGGTGTCTACGGCTTTGTGGCCTATGCGTTAGGTAAAGTGTTTTTCCCCGGGGCCGATCCCAGCCTGCAGATGATCGCCGCACTGGGTACGTTCTCCGTTCCCTTCCTGATTCGCCCGCTGGGCGGTCTGTTCTTCGGTATGCTCGGCGATAAATATGGTCGTCAGAAGATCCTGGCCATCACCATCGTCATTATGTCGATTAGTACATTCTGTATCGGCCTTATACCGTCTTACGCCACCATCGGCATTTGGGCACCCATTCTCCTGCTGATTTGTAAGATGGCCCAGGGCTTCTCCGTAGGCGGTGAATATACCGGTGCCTCGATCTTCGTTGCCGAGTATTCCCCGGACCGTAAGCGCGGTTTTATGGGAAGCTGGCTGGACTTCGGCTCGATTGCCGGGTTTGTCCTGGGGGCGGGCGTCGTGGTGTTGATTTCAACCGTGGTGGGTGAAGATAACTTCCTCGACTGGGGCTGGCGTATTCCGTTCTTCCTGGCATTGCCGCTGGGGATTATTGGCCTCTACCTGCGTCATGCGCTGGAAGAGACGCCTGCCTTCCAGCAGCACGTCGATAAACTTGAGCAGGGTGACCGCGAAGGGCTGCAGGATGGTCCGAAGGTGTCGTTCAAAGAGATTGCCACTAAACACTGGCGCAGCCTGCTGACCTGTATTGGTCTGGTGATTTCGACCAACGTGACCTACTACATGCTCTTGACCTACATGCCGAGCTATCTGTCGCATAACCTGCACTACTCGGAAGATCACGGTGTGCTGATTATTATCGCCATCATGGTGGGTATGCTGTTTGTGCAGCCGATTATGGGTCTGTTGAGTGACCGTTTTGGTCGTCGACCGTTCATTATTCTGGGAAGCGTTGCGCTGTTTGCTCTGGCAATTCCGGCATTCATTCTGATTAACAGTGATGTGCTGGGGCTGATTTTTGCCGGTCTGCTGATGCTGGCGGTGATCCTTAACTGCTTTATCGGGGTGATGGCCTCAACGTTGCCCGCGATGTTCCCGACGCATATTCGCTACAGCGCGCTGGCCGCGGCCTTTAACATCTCGGTGCTGATTGCCGGTCTGACCCCGACGCTTGCCGCCTCGCTGGTCGAGAGCACGCAGAACCTGATGATGCCGGCTTATTACCTGATGGTGATTGCGGTGATTGGTTTGATTACCGGTCTTACCATGAAGGAGACGGCGAATCGCCCTCTGAAAGGCGCAACGCCTGCGGCGTCTGACATCCAGGAAGCGAAAGAGATCCTGCGCGAGCACTACGATAACGTAGAGCAGAAGATTGAGGATATTGACGCAGAGATTGAAGAGCTGCAGAAAAAACGCTCCCGACTGGTGGACCAGCATCCACGCATCAACGAGTAATAAAGAAACCCGCCAACGGCGGGTTTTCTTTTATTAGCATCCGGCAGCGATGTAGTCGCCATTGGCGCTGACGGGGATCACCGTCAGGAACAGCACCGTCGCAAACAGGATCAGGACTATCCCTCCGGCTATTTTGACCGCTGGCACCAGCCATCTTAATGATGCGCTTTCTCCGAACCAGGTCACCGTGCGCTCGCGGGCGTAACGTACAGCCAGGGAAAGCCCCACAATAGAAAGTGCGGTACCCAAAGACATGGTCATGACCGCGGCCACTCCCCAGGTGACAATGCCCAGCGCATTCGAAAACATCAGAATCATGATCGCCCCGCTGCACGGGCGTGCGCCAATTGCCAGAATCACGCCCAGACGGGTTTTCCAGTCGCCCTGCGTCAGGTCTGTACCTACGCTGTGATGGCCGCAGCCACAGTGTTCATCGTGCTGATGAAGAGGCTTGATGGCTGAGATAGACATCCTGCGCGGGCGCAGGCTCTTCAGCGCCTGATAAATGACAAAAGCACCGAATGCACCAATAAGCACTGCGCTTATCTTCTCCACGTACCAGCGGCTGGTACTGATATCTCCGGAGGCGAGGTTAAACCCCACCGCCAGAATAAAGACAAACAGAATGGCGCTGACGCCCTGCATCAGGCTACCCAGGAAGGGGACGACCCGGGCGGCCAGCTCGCTTTCCTTATTGGTGGTCAGATAGGTCGTCACGATGAACTTTCCGTGTCCGGGTCCGATGGCGTGAAGGACACCATAAAGGAAAGCCCCTGTTAACAGCCATAATCCGCCGCTGTACTGGTGGTTATTAAGCTGCAGCAGATACATCACCAGATAGCGGTGCAGCGTAATTTGCGTGGCGAGGCACCACTGGATAAAGGCGTTCCAGTGCGCATGCAGGGTAAAACCGGCAAAGAGGAGTGCCAGCAGCATCACCCCTGCTGTAGGGAGACGCCAGTCGCGGGCGAGGCGTTGTGTGGTCATGAGGGTGGGCCTGCACTGAGGAGAATATTTGCCGCTAGTATAGTTGATCTTCTCGCTCAATTCGTGGGATCGCATCGTGATCCGCTCATGATTGTGGATAACTTTGTGCATAAAAGGGTATAAGGCGGGGTTTTGCTGTGGAATGCAGCAGTCAGTCATTTTTCTGTCATTTAGCGGTTGCGGCCTGCTGAGAACTCCCTATAATGCGCCTCCATCGACACGGCGGATGTGAATCACTTCACAAACAGCCCGGTCAGTTGAAGAGAAAAATCCTGAAATAACGAGTTGACTCTGAAAGAGGAAAGCGTAATATACGCCACCTCGCAACGGTGAGCGAAAGCCGCGTTGCACTGCTCTTTAACAATTTATCAGACAATCTGTGT
>NZ_JBLKCZ010000032.1:0-30220 GCF_047530595.1 Enterobacter sp. 01-M-02-SI-ECC
ATATCAAATAACTTTCTTAGTCAAAAAATTAAGTAAGTTATTAACTATTTCCTGCCCATTCCCTCTGGTTTGATATTGAAAATATACCCACTTAATAGATAGCCATCTTTCCGTTTGTGTTGCCTTATCATATTGATTTTATTGATTTTATTGATTTTATTGGTTTTTTGCAATGGCCAAATCTAATTTGGTGGCACTGAGATCACATTATTATGTACTCATAATTGATAAATAGTCCGCTCCTAGCACTTGTCGGTCTGATGACCCTGACCCGAAATCCTGCGCCATTCAGAAACAGAATTCCGGCATGATCTACACTCCCTGAACGGAGGTGGTGCCGATGAAAAAATCACGATTCACCGAAGAGCAGATTGTTTTTGCCCTCAAACAGGCTGAACTGGGGATGTCCGTGCCGGACGTCTGTCGCAAACTGGGTATTTCCGATGCCACGTTTTATACGTGGCGCAAGAAATACGGTGATATTTCGCCCTCTGAGCTGAAGCACATGCGCCAGCTTGAGGAAGAGAACCTCAGGCTGAAGAAGCTGGTTGCCGATCTGAGCCTCGACAAGGCCATGCTGCAGGATGTGCTGGCAAAAAAGAACTGACGCTGGCACGCCTGCGTGAATGGGTCCGGGACCTGCAGGCACGCTACGGGGCCAGCGAGCGGCAGGTCTGCTTTGCGCTACGGATCAGCCGCAGCTCTTTCCGCTACCGTTCTGTGGCGGCAGACGACAGCGCGCTCCGCCTTCGTATCAGGGAGATCACCGAAACCCGGGTCCACTATGGCTACCGCAGGGTTCACGTTATGCTCAGGCGGGAGGGCTGGCGCGATAATCATAAACGCATTTACCGGCTCTATCGCGAGCAGGGGCTGTCCCTGCGTCTCAAGCGTCCGCGTCGGAATAAATCGGCCCAGCGGCGACAGCCCCAGCCTCAGGGGCTTTATCCGAATCATGTCTGGGGCATGGATTTTGTTTCTGACGCCCTGTTTGACGGGCGTCGGTTACGCCTGCTGACGGTCATTGACCTCTACACGCGCGAATGTCTGGGGATCTGCGTGGGCCAGAATCTGCGCTCAACGGAGGTTGCCGAAATGCTGAACAGTATTGCGCTCAGACGCCCCTTGCCGCAGTTACTGAAAACCGATAACGGCTCTGAATTTGCAGGGATAATGCTGGACAAATGGGTGTATGAACGAGGGATCCGAATAGACTTCTCACGGCCGGGAACACCGACGGACAATGCCACGGTGGAGTCGTTCAACGGCAGGCTGCGACAGGAATGTCTGAACGAGAACTGGTTCATGTCCCTGGAGGACGCACGGTGCAAAATCGAGGCCTGGCGCATACACTATAATCAGAGGCGTCCCCATTCTGCGCTGGGATGGATGACCCCGTCCGAATTTGCAGAAAAATCTGTCGATTGCCAGAATATGCAGCCAACATGAAGCCGGTTATTCCTGATTATGACTGGAGCATATTCGGGGTCAGGGTCACTGACATTTAAAGCCTCATTCATCGCGGCACTAAAGTCGGGGTCGTCATTAGTTATCCGTCACCCTACTAACCTCATTCCTTTCATACCGCCCTCAACCATACTTCCACGATCAGCAGCCATCACAAAATCAGCCCACCACTGCATCATGGGCCGCCGCTGCTCAAGATAATCACTGCGGTTATAGGCACGACGGACCTCATTCTTATCTACATGCGCAAGGGCCGCCTCAATAACATCAGGTGGGAAGCCTTGTTCATTTAGGGCTGTACTGGCGATAGATCTCAGACCGTGTGAAACGAGCACCCCACCAAAACCTGCGCGTTTCAGCGATGCGTTAACGGTCTGACTGTTCATCGGCTGGTTTGGCTTGATGCGGCTGGGAAAGATAAATTCTCGATTTCCACTTAACGGCTTCATCATCTCCAATATCGCAATCGCTTCATCTGACAATGGAACAGTATGGTCACGGTTCATTTTCATGCGTGCTGCAGGAATCTTCCACTCTCGCGCTTCTATGTCTACCTCTTCCCAGCGAGCTTCAGCCGCTTCGGCAGGGCGGGTAATAGTAAGAAGTTGCCACATGAACAGGCAGCGTGTGGAAAGGCTAATGCTGGCTGTTCGCATTGTCTGCATCAGTTGAGGTAGCTGGTCCGGTCGAATGCTGGGCATGTTCTTTTTCTGAGGCTTCTCGAAGGCTTTACCGATATTAACGCTGGGAACAGCATCAATCAGCCCTGTGTTTTGGGCATAGATCATGACCTCATTAATGCGTTGGCACAGTCGACGAACGGTTTCCAGTGCTCCTCTGGCCTGAACAGGTTGAACGGCCTGAACCAGTGTGTGAGCTTTAATATCTGTAACGCTAACGTCCCCAATTGCAGGAAAGACATCTCTCTCAAGAGAGCGCCAGATATCTTCTGCATAGTCCACTGTCACGCTTGCTTTCTTCACATTCCACCAACGTTCAGCTACGAGCTGGAAAGTATTGGTTTTGGCTTCAATTGAACTGCGCAGTTGTTCCTGCTGATGTTCCTGGGGATCAATTTGTTTCGCCAGAAGAGAGCGGGACTCTGCCCGATAGTTTCGGGCATCGGCAAGGGTAACTGACGGGTAGGGGCCTATGCTCTTCTTCGCACGTTTCTTAGTGACAGGGCGAATGTAGCGAAACTGCCAGATTTTACTTCCGCTGGATTTGATGAGTAGCTCAAGGCCATCACCATCATAGAGAACGTAGTCCGCTTCTTTGGGTTTGGCGGATTCGATTTCTTTAACGGATAGAGGTTTGGTTTGTCTTGCCATTGCTGGGTTTCCATAGTTTTAGGCACCTCAAAAACAATAAAGCTTTATGAGGTGCCTAACAAGGTGCCTAAAAGGTTCGGATTTAATTAGTTCTCTTCGGACTTCGCGGGACAAATTGAGGGCGCAAAAAAGCCCGCAGGGCTTGCGCCGTGCGGGCTCTTAGGACTTCATCGGATGACTCTGGTAATCACCGATGGAGAATTTTGGTGGAGCTGGCGGGAGTTGAACCCGCGTCCGAAATTTCTACATCCTCGGTACTACATGCTTAGTTTGTCTTTACATTCGCACGCCAGCTGCGGACAGACACGCCACTAACGAACTAGCCTGATTAGTTTTAACGCTTCAACCCCAGGCAGGGCTTCCACGCGATCTCTTTTGGGTTTGACCTCTCTTTGATCCCCGTCTTAAGAGCGGAAGCTAGGGAGAGAGGGCTCAGAGCAGGTTATTAAGCTGCTAAAGCGTAGTTTTCGTCGTTTGCGACTATTTTTTTGCGGCTTTTAACGAGGCAAACCGCCCCTCGGCATGCACCTTGGGTTTCGCAAATCCCGTCGAATCCAGAATCAGCCCCAATAGTGTTGAACTAAGTATACCAGATTTCACTTCCTGGATACCAGCCCGGAACGCTAACTTATTGAATAGTACAATAAGTGTGCAGAATCAACGTCCTGCGTTTTTCATAATGCGCGCTTTATCAAGCTGCCACTCGCGCTCTTTCAGGTCAGTACGTTTGTCGTGCTGTTTTTTACCTTTCGCGACGCCAACTTTCACTTTGCACCATGCGTTTTTCCAGTACAGCGACAGGGCTACCACGGTGAAACCTTCACGGTTGATGCGTCCGTAGAGGGATTCCAGCTCACGCTTGTTCAGCAGCAGCTTGCGGGTGCGCGTTGGGTCACACACGTAGTGTGAGGAGGCGACGGTCAGCGGCGTAAAGTTAGCGCCGAACAGGAAGGCTTCGCCATCTTTCAGGATCACGTAACTATCACCGATGTTGGCTTTCCCGGCGCGCAGCGATTTTACTTCCCAGCCCTGCAACGCAAGGCCAGCTTCGAATTCTTCTTCAATGAAATACTCGTGGCGAGCACGCTTGTTGAGCGCAATGGTCGCCGAGCCTGGTTTATGTGCTTTTTTCTTCGTCATAAGTGTCGTAAAGCCGTCGGTAATCTGATTTCAAAAAGTCACCTCATTGCGTCCTGTGAGGTCTAACGCGCTATCTTAGCACGAGATGAGGCTTAGCGTTTTTTTAACAGGTGATAAATGTTATTATTTGTCCGTTGTGTGACCATGGGAAATGCTATGCCTCAGATTAGCCGTACTGCGCTCGTGCCTTACAGCGCGGAACAAATGTATCAGTTAGTGAACGATGTTCAGTCTTATCCAGAATTTATTCCGGGATGCACCGGGAGCCGCGTTCTGGAGTCCGGCCCGACGCAGATGACCGCGGCGGTGGATGTCTCCAAAGCGGGGATCAGCAAGACGTTCACCACCCGTAATACGCTGACCAGCAATCAGAGTATTTTGATGCATCTGGTGGATGGTCCGTTTAAAACCCTGATGGGGGGCTGGAAGTTTACGCCGCTGAGCGCTGACGCCTGTCGCATCGAGTTCCAGCTGGACTTTGAATTTACCAATAAGCTGATTGAGCTGGCGTTTGGCCGCATCTTTAAAGAGCTGGCGTCCAATATGGTTCAGGCGTTCACCACCCGCGCCAAAGAGGTTTACAGTGTCGCATAAGATTGCTGTAGAAGTGGTCTACGCGCTGCCGGAGAAGCAGTATCTGCAGCGCGTGACGCTGGAAGAGGGGGCAACCGTTGAGGCGGCTATCCGCGCTTCCGGCATCCTTGAACTTCGCAGCGATATTGACCTGGCAAAAAATAAGGTGGGGATTTATAGCCGTCCGGTGAAGCTGGGTGATGTGCTGAAAGAGGGCGACCGGGTGGAGATTTATCGTCCGCTGATTGCCGACCCGAAAGAGCTGCGTCGTCAGCGTGCGGAGAAAGCGGGTAAGTAGCGTGTTTTCCCCTCACCCTGACCCTCTCCCCAAAGGGGCGAGCGGATAAAAGAAAAACAAAAAAGGTGCTCAATGAGCACCTTTTTGCATTTCTGACTTCTGATTACTTGGTCAGGGCAGGCTTGTTGTCGATGTTGGTCAACACACCGGCGCTGCTGAAGGTCAGCGTCAGGGTCTGCTGGGTCGCATCTTCGTGGCCCGGCTTCTGACGGAATACATAGAACCAGGTGTTAGTGCCGAACGGATCGGACATCATCGGGGTTCCCAGTGTATAAGCGACCTGCTGTTGTGTCATCCCCACACGGATTTTGGACACATCGTTAGGGGTAAGGTAGTTCCCCTGATTGATGTCAGGACGGTAAACCACTTTCTCCAGAGTGGAACAGCCTGCGGTCAACATCAGAAGAACCGCTGCGGCAGCGGTCAGCATTTTACAACGCATAGTGATTTGATTCCTTTTCGGGCCCGAGCAGAACGCGGCTCATATGTAATATGCCGATGATAATAGACCTTGCCCCACTTTGAAACCGGTCTGGCGGCGTTTTTGTTGTTCTGTATGACCCTGAGATCCCGAAAAAGTTTATGCTGCCAGCAGTTCTTTCGCGTTTGCGAGCGTGTTACGTGTAACTTCGCTGCCGCCGAGCAGGCGTGCCAGCTCCTGCAGACGCGCGCGTTTATCCAGCGGCTTCATATGCGTTTCGGTCATTTCTCCGTCGGTTTCTTTGCTGACGATAAAGTGATGATGACCACAGCCCGCGACCTGCGGCAGGTGGGTGACACACATCACCTGCGTTGATTCACCTAGCTGGCGCAGCAGTTTGCCCACTACTGCCGCCGTTGGGCCGCTGATGCCGACATCCACTTCATCGAAAATCAGCGCCGGGGTTTCCATTTTACGCGCGGTAATCACCTGAATCGCCAGTGCAATACGCGACAGTTCACCGCCGGATGCCACTTTGGAGATTGCCTGCAGCGGCTGCCCCGGGTTGGTAGTGACGCGGAACTCGATGCGGTCCGCACCTTCTGCCGTCAGGTGGTTCTCTTCAAAGCGAATATCGATGGTGAAGATACCGTGCGGCATCGCCAGCGTGTGCATGCTGTCGGTGATGTGCTGGCTTAGCTCCTGAGCGTAATGCTGACGGATTTCATGCAATTTTTGCGCTGTCGCCAGCGCCTGTTCATGATGCAGGTTCACCGCGAGAGAGAGGGTCTCCTGCGAGTCAGCCTGATCGTCAAGCTGCTGCTGTTCTTCCAGCAGAGACTGATAGAATTCTGGCAGCTCTTCCGGCGTGACGTGGTGCTTGCGCGCCAGTGAAATTTGACGGGAAATGCGCTGCTCCAGCTCAAACAGACGGTTCGGATCGAGATCCAGACGTTCACAGTAGTGGCGCAGTTCGTCACTGGCTTCGGAGATCTGAATCGCCGCTTCTTCCAGCATATCCAGGACGCCTGAAAGCTTGCTGTCCATGCCGACCAGTTCGGTAATGAGCTGGCGGACGTTATACAGCTGCCCTTGTAGGTTCACGTCTTCACCATCCGCCAGCAGGTTGAGCGCATTCTGGCTGGTTGAGAGCAGGTGACCGCTGTTCGCCAGGCGCTTGTACTCTTCGTCGATTTGCTCAAACTCACCCGGCTGCGGGTTGAATTCGTTCAGCTCTTTAAGCTGGTACGCAAGCAGCTCCGCACGTGCGGCGCGCTCCTGGCTTTGCTGCTGGTGCTGGGCAAGTTCACGGCAGCTCTGATGCCACTGGCGATAGTGTTCCGCCATAAGCTGAGTAAGCGCGTACTCACCCGCGTAGCCATCGAGCAGCGCTTTCTGCTGTTCAGGTTTGACGAGTTGCTGATGTGCGTGCTGACCGTGGATCTGGATAAGCAGCTGGCCGAGTTCGCGAAGCTGGGAGAGCGGGACCGCCGTGCCGTTGATAAAGCCACGTGAACGACCGTCGCTGCTGATCACGCGGCGAAGTAAACACTCACGTCCATCTTCAAGCTGGTTTTGCTCCAGCCAGCGCTGGGCTGCAGGGGTGTCTTTCAGGGAGAAGCGGGCGCACAGATCGGCACGGTTTGCGCCCATGCGCACCATGTCGCCCTCTGCGCGGCCGCCAAGGCACAAGCCGAGGGCATCAATGGCAATGGATTTACCTGCACCGGTTTCCCCGGTGATCGCCGTCATGCCGCTGTGGAAATCGATCTCAAGCTCACGAACAATGGCAAAGTTGCTGATGGTCAGTTGTGCCAGCATAATTGTTTTCCTGTATGAAAAACCATAACTGTGTTTTCATACAGTATAAACTGGTTTTTTATACAGTAAAGTACTGGATGCAAAATCAGAACAATTTTTTTGACCAGCCAAGCTTCGAGCTTAATGTGTTGAAATAGCTGTAATCTTTCGGGTGAATCAGATTAAGGTGGTAATCACACCGACGAATGAGAACATCTTCACCTTCCTGGATCGGTAGCGCTATCTGGCTGTCGCAGCTGATCTCCAGGTCGTTACGGCGGTGCGAGAAGCGCAGACGTATCGTGCTGTCGCCGTTGATGACCAGCGGACGGGCGGAGAGCGTGTGCGGGAACATCGGCACCAGGGTAATGGCATCCAGCGAGGGCGTCAGGATCGGGCCACCGGCAGAAAGCGAGTAGGCAGTTGAGCCGGTCGGAGTGGAGATAATCAGCCCGTCGGAACGCTGGGAGAAGGCAAAGATTTCGTCGATATAAACTTCGAACTCGATCATGTGCGCCACTTTTCCGGGGTGAAGAACCACCTCGTTAATCGCGGTGCTGATGCGCTTCTGGCAGTCCTGCTGGCACACCTGCGCTTCCAGTAAAAAGCGTTTTTCGCTGATATAGTGCCCTTCCAGCACGTCAGCCAGCTGCTGCTGCGCATTGTCCGGGTCGAGATCGGTTAAAAAGCCGAGATTGCCACGGTTGATGCCGATGACCTTAATGTCATAACGCGCCAGCGTGCGGGCCGCGCCGAGCATGTTGCCGTCGCCGCCCACCACCACGGCGAGATCGGCCTGTTGGCCAATTTCCGCCAGCGTGCCGGTTTTGACGCTCTTCAGCTGCAGCTCCTGCGCAATCTGCTGCTCGACCATCACTTCATAGCCTTTGCTACACAACCAGCGATACAACATTTCATGTGTCGTTAGTGCGGTAGGGTGACGCGGATGCCCGACGATCCCAATACACCTGAAATGATTATTCATTTTCTGGAGGTCCTTGTGCCTGATGAATGATGACAATCTGTCTTGTTCCCTTGAATCCCGGAAACTGATCCCCATAATAAGCGAAGTTAGCGAGATGAATGCAGAAAAACGCGGAGAAATTCATGAGTAGTAAAGAACAGAAAACGCCTGAGGGGCAAGCCCCTGAAGAAATTATCACGGAACAGCATGATGAAGTTGAGGCTGTAGAGCCAGACGCATCTGCTGAGCAGGTGGACCCGCGCGATGAAAAAATTGCGAATCTGGAAGCCCAACTGGTAGAAGCGCAGAATCGCGAACGCGATGGTGTTCTGCGCATCAAGGCGGAAATGGAAAACCTGCGTCGCCGTACCGAGCAGGACGTTGAGAAGGCGCATAAATTTGCGCTGGAGAAATTCGTCAACGAACTGCTGCCGGTAATTGATAGCCTCGATCGCGCGCTGGAAGTGGCTGACAAAGCGAATCCGGACAACGCGGCGATGATCGAAGGTATCGAGCTGACGCTGAAATCCATGCTCGGCGTGGTGCGTAAGTTTGGCGTGGAAGTGATTGCCGACACCGACGTACCGCTGGATCCAAACGTTCACCAGGCGATTGCGATGGTGGAGTCCGAAGAGGTGGAAGCCGGTAAGGTGCTGGGCGTGATGCAGAAAGGTTACACCCTGAACGGGCGTACCATTCGCGCGGCGATGGTGACCGTGGCGAAAGCGAAAGCATAATTCGCTATCCGTAGTGCCGGGTGGCGGCGTTCGCCTCACCCGGCCTACAGCCTTACTCCGCGATGCTTTCGCGCAGGGGTTTAACGGGCAGGACTTTCACCTGCTTAATCATATTGTCCTGCACGTCCAGGATATCAATATCGTACTGCTCAATGCGCACCCGCGTGCCCGCCGCCGGGATCTCTTCCAGCGCTTCCAGAATCATCCCGTTAATCGTGCGAGCCTCATCTTCCGGCAAATGCCAGTTAAAGGCTTTGTTGAGTTCACGAATGTTCGCGCTACCGTCAATCAGCACCGAGCCGTCGTTTTGCGGGGTGACCTCTTCCGCGAGGGAAGGCGACATTGACGTGGTAAAGTCTCCGACAATCTCTTCCAGAATATCTTCGACCGTCACCAGCCCCTGAATGTCGCCGTACTCATTGACTACCAGGCCGACCTTCTTCTTGTTGCGCTGGAATTTCACCAGCTGCGTGCTGAGCGGGGTTCCTTCCGGCACGTAGTAAATCTCGTCGGCGGCGCGCAGCATCACTTCTTTGGTGAACTCTTTTTTCTCGGTCATCAGACGGTAGGCTTCGCGCACGCGCAGCATGCTGATGGCGTCATCCAGCGAGTCACGGTAAAGCACAATACGCCCGTGCGGGGAGTGCGTCAGCTGGCGGACGATGGCTTTCCAGTCGTCATTGATGTCGATACCGACGATTTCATTACGCGGCACCATGATGTCGTTCACGCTCACCTTTTCCAGATCCAGCACCGACAGGAGCATGTCCTGATTGCGCCGGGAGATCTGCGAGCGGGATTCATTCACGATGGTGCGCAGCTCCTCTTTGCTGAGCGCGCTGCTGATGGTGACATCGGCTTTGATTCCCACCATGCGCATCAGTACGCGCGTCACCATGTTCAGCAGCCAGACCAGGGGCATCATCAGGATCTGCAGCGGTGCCAGCAGGAAGCTGCTCGGGTAAGCGACTTTCTCCGGGTAAAGCGCGGCGATGGTTTTCGGCAGCACTTCGGCAAACACCAGCACCACGAACGTCAGCACGCCGGTGGCAATTGCCACCCCGGCGTTGCCGTACAGGCGCATCCCGACGATAGTGCCGAGGGCTGAGGCAAGAATGTTGACAAGGTTGTTGCCGATGAGCACCAGGCTTATCAGGCGATCCGGCTTGCGGAGCAGTTTTTCAACGCGGCGCGCGGCACGATTACCCTGTTTAGCACGATGACGTAACCGGTAGCGGTTTAGGGTCATCATGCCGGTTTCCGAGCCGGAGAAATAGGCGGAGATGACCACCATGACGATCAGGATAACGATCAGCGTGGTGGTAGAGATGTGTTCCAGGGGGAACTCCTTTTGTTACTTAGCCAGCAAATTGCTGTATGAAGCGGCTGCCAAAATAGGCAAGGGTGAGAATGCCCGCACCCGCGACGTTGAACCAGACCACGCGACGACCGCGCCAGCCTTCATGATAATGGCCCCATAACAGGACAATATAGACAAACCACGCGATGATAGAGAGCACCGCTTTATCGATATTCTCCACGCTGAACAGGTTCTTCATGTAAAACAGGCCCGTGCAGAGCGTGAGCGTCAGCAGCACCACACCCACCTGGGTGATGTGAAACATCTTTCGCTCAATGACCATCAGCGGCGGCATTTCATGGTTAAACGCCAGCTTTTTGTTTTTCAGCTGGTAGTCAATCCAGGCGAGCTGCATGGCGTAAAGCGCGGCGATAATCAGCGTCGCGTAGGCAAAGAGCGACAGGCCGATATGCACCAGCATCCCCGGCGTCGCCTCCAGATGCGTAATGAACTCATTAGGCATAAAGGTGGCGAGGGCCAGATTGATCAGCGCGAAGGTATAGACAATCGGCAGCAGCAGCCAGCCGCGATTTTTAGACGCGACGATGGTCATTACCGTACAGATCATCAGGCTGACCAGCGAGCCGACGTTGAGGACGCTCAGGTTTTGCACGCTGCCGTCGCCGGGGATAATGCGTGATTCCAGCGCAAAGGCGTGGCTAATCAGTGCGATCACCGCCGAAAGAATAGCCATGCGCCGCCAGCCGCTGTTTTTTTGCAGCAGTCCGGGAATAATCAGCGCGAGGCTGACAGAGTAGGCAACAAGGGCGATCAGTGCGAAAACAGGCATATAGGCATCGACAGTTGTCTTAATAAGAAAGAGAAGCAGTATAACGTTACGTGACGCCTGCTCCAACCGTTGCATAACAACAAAGGCGCCTTCATGTTATACTCCGGCAAAATTCTGTGTATGTGTCGCTCAATGCGGCCCAACGTTTCTACTCAGGCGAGAGACAATGTTTGATAATTTAACCGATCGTTTGTCGCGCACGCTGCGCAACATCAGCGGCCGCGGACGCCTTACTGAAGAGAACATCAAGGAAACGCTGCGCGAAGTGCGCATGGCGCTGCTGGAAGCAGACGTGGCGTTGCCGGTTGTTCGTGATTTTATCAACCGCGTAAAAGAGAAGGCGGTTGGTCATGAAGTTAACAAGAGCCTGACCCCGGGTCAGGAGTTCGTCAAAATCGTTCGTAATGAACTGGTTTCGGCGATGGGCGAAGAGAACCAGGTGCTTAACCTGGCGGCTCAGCCGCCGGCCGTGGTGCTGATGGCGGGCCTGCAGGGTGCAGGTAAAACGACCAGCGTCGGTAAGCTGGGTAAATTCCTGCGTGAAAAGCACAAGAAGAAAGTGCTGGTGGTCTCTGCGGACGTCTATCGCCCGGCGGCGATCAAACAGCTGGAAACCCTGGCTGAGCAGGTCGGCGTAGATTTCTTCCCGTCCGACGTGGCGCAGAAGCCTGTCGACATCGTTAACGCGGCGCTGAAAGAAGCGAAGCTGAAATTCTACGACGTGCTGCTGGTGGATACCGCCGGTCGTCTGCACGTTGACGAAGCGATGATGGACGAGATCAAGCAGGTGCATGCCTCTATCAACCCGGTAGAGACCCTGTTCGTTGTCGATGCCATGACCGGTCAGGATGCGGCGAATACCGCAAAAGCGTTTAACGAAGCGCTGCCGTTAACCGGCGTGGTGCTGACCAAAGTGGACGGTGACGCCCGCGGCGGTGCGGCGCTCTCCATTCGTCACATCACCGGTAAGCCGATTAAATTCCTCGGGGTGGGCGAGAAAACTGAAGCGCTCGAGCCGTTCCACCCGGATCGTATTGCCTCCCGTATCCTCGGCATGGGCGACGTGCTGTCGCTGATCGAAGATATCGAGAGCAAGGTTGACCGCGCGCAGGCCGAGAAGCTGGCCAGCAAGCTGAAAAAAGGTGACGGTTTCGATCTCACCGATTTCCTTGAGCAGCTGCGTCAGATGAAAAATATGGGCGGCATGGCCAGCCTGATGGGCAAACTGCCGGGCATGGGCCAGATCCCTGACAACGTGAAAGCGCAGATGGATGACAAGGTGCTGGTGCGTATGGAGGCGATCATCAACTCGATGACCCTCAAGGAGCGCGCTAACCCGGATATCATCAAAGGTTCCCGTAAACGCCGTATCGCAGCCGGTTGCGGCATGCAGGTGCAGGACGTTAACCGCCTTCTGAAACAGTTCGACGACATGCAGCGCATGATGAAGAAAATGAAGAAAGGCGGCATGGCGAAGATGATGCGCGGCATGAAAGGCATGATGCCACCCGGTTTTCCAGGGCGTTAATCGCTTTTGAGATTGCTTTTTGCCCGAAAATGAGTAAAATTTTCGGGCTTTTAATATGACACCCGGGCTCCGTTCCTCGATGGGGCCCGGTTGTTTTATTCACACAAGAGGATGTTATGGTAACTATTCGTTTAGCTCGTCACGGCGCTAAAAAGCGTCCGTTCTACCAGGTTGTTGTAACTGACAGCCGTAATGCACGCAACGGTCGCTTCATCGAGCGCGTTGGTTTCTTCAACCCACTGGCCGCTGGCGCAGAAGAAGAAACTCGTCTGGATCTGGATCGTATCGCTCACTGGGTTGGCCAGGGCGCTACTGTTTCCGATCGCGTTGCTACGCTGATCAAAGCAGCAAACAAAGCAGCTTAATCTGTCACGGTGGTCATGATGAGCAATAAAGCACCTGTTGAACCGATCGTATTGGGAAAAATGGGTTCTTGCTACGGTATCCGTGGTTGGCTCAGAGTGTTTTCCTCCACTGAAGACGCTGATAGCATTTTTGATTACCAGCCCTGGTTTATCCAGAAAGGCGGTAAGTGGGAAGAGGTCGAGCTGGAAAGCTGGCGTCACCACAATCAGGACATCATCATCAAGCTGAAAGGCGTTGACGATCGTGATGCTGCGAATGCACTGACTAATTGTGAAATTGTCGTGGATTCGTCGCAGTTGCCACAGCTGGAAGAGGGCGACTACTACTGGAAAGACCTTATGGGTTGTCAGGTAGTCACTACCGAAGGCTACAGCCTGGGGAAAGTCATCGATATGATGGAAACCGGGTCAAATGACGTTCTCGTCATCAAGGCAAACCTGAAAGATGCATTTGGCATCAAGGAGCGGTTGGTTCCGTTCCTCGATGGACAGGTTATCAAGAAAGTCGATCTCACTACTCAAACCATTGAAGTAGATTGGGATCCTGGTTTTTAAATTCTCCGGATAAACGGTAAAAGACGGCGCTATGTGGATTGGCATAATTAGCCTGTTTCCTGAAATGTTCCGCGCGATTACCGATTACGGGGTAACTGGCCGGGCAGTAAAGAATGGCCTGCTGAGCATCCAGAGCTGGAGTCCTCGTGACTTTACTCATGACCGGCACCGTACCGTGGACGATCGTCCTTACGGCGGCGGACCGGGGATGCTAATGATGGTGCAACCCTTACGGGACGCCATTCACACAGCAAAAGCCGCGGCAGGTGAAGGCGCAAAGGTGATTTATCTTTCACCTCAGGGACGCAAGCTTGATCAAGCGGGCGTGAGCGAACTGGCGACGAATCAAAAGCTGATTCTGGTCTGTGGGCGCTACGAAGGGATAGATGAGCGCGTAATTCAAACCGAGATTGACGAAGAATGGTCTATCGGGGATTACGTTCTCAGCGGTGGTGAGTTACCCGCAATGACGCTGATTGACTCCGTCGCCCGGTTCATTCCGGGGGTTCTGGGCCATGAAGCTTCGGCAACGGAAGATTCCTTTGCCGATGGGTTGCTGGACTGTCCACACTATACTCGTCCTGAAGTGTTAGAAGGGATGGAAGTACCGGCGGTGTTACTGTCTGGAAACCATGCCGAGATACGTCGCTGGCGTTTGAAGCAGTCGCTGGGCCGAACCTGGCTTAGAAGACCTGAACTTCTGGAAAACCTGGCTCTGACTGAAGAGCAAGCAAAGTTGCTGGCCGAGTTCAAAACAGAACACGCGCACCAGCAGCATGAACATGATGGGAATGCGTAATACACTCCCGAATATCAGTTTACCCAGGATAAGAGATTAAATTATGAGCAACATTATTAAGCAACTTGAACAAGAGCAGATGAAGCAGGACGTACCTTCCTTCCGTCCAGGTGACACCGTGGAAGTGAAAGTATGGGTTGTTGAAGGTTCCAAAAAACGTCTGCAGGCATTCGAGGGCGTGGTTATCGCTATTCGTAACCGCGGTCTGCACTCTGCATTCACTGTTCGTAAAATTTCCAACGGCGAAGGCGTTGAGCGTGTCTTCCAGACTCACTCTCCGGTAGTTGACAGCATTGCTGTTAAACGTCGTGGTGCTGTACGTAAAGCTAAACTGTACTACCTGCGTGAGCGTACTGGTAAGTCTGCTCGTATTAAAGAGCGTCTGAACTAAGATTCGCTTAAGCGACATCCTGTTAGAAAGGGCTGGCCGAAAGGCTGGCCTTTTTTTATCCCTGCGCATTTCTCACGTTAACCCTTTTGTCATAAATCATTTACAATGCTTGCCTCTTGAATGGAGGGGAAGTGGATAACGTACTGCATCAGCCTAACCGGAAACGCGCAGCGGCATTGACCGCGCTGTTTGCGATCCTGCTGATCGTGGTAGCGCCGCTTATCTCCGTCTCCTTGCAGAAAGATCCCATGAGCGCCATGCCGGGCATGCATCATGACATGAGCATGATGTCGATGGACGAGCATCACGGCGATATGCCGCACACGATGCCTGTCGACCATGCGGAAGCGTGCGGCTACTGCGTGCTGTTAGCGCATGTCCCTGGCGTGATGCTGGCGCTGATCGTCCTGCTCAGCGCGGTGCTGCAGAGGCTTCGCGTTAAGCCGCCGCGCCAGGCGGTCAGTCACTGGCACTTTTTCCCCTGGCTTTACCCTGATACCCGCGCGCCGCCGCGGCAGTCTGCTTTTTCCCTTTAAAAAATAAATCGATAACTTACTGCCTTAAAAAGGAAAAGTATGACTACCTGCACTCCGCGCGCGGCATGGGGAAACCTGCTGCGTCGCCTCCATTTCTACGTCGGGATTTTTGTTGGTCCGTTTATCTTCTTTGCCGCGCTGACCGGTACGCTATATGTGGCGACTCCACAGCTGGAGAATGCGCTCTACCGGCACGCGCTCCACACGAATTCCGTAGGCGAGCTGCAGCCGCTGGCGGAGCAAATCGCCGTGGCGGAAAAAACCGTTGGCTCAGATTTGCATTTGCACGCCGTGCGTCCGGGGCTGGCTGAAGGCGAAACTACCCGCGTGATGTTTGCTGACCCGACGCTTGGGCCATCGGAGAACCGGGCTATTTTTATTGATCCGGTAAGCCTGGCGGTGCTGGGAGATATGACGGTATACGGCACCAGCGGGATTTTACCGCTGCGTCAGACCATTGATTATCTGCATACCTCTCTGATGCTGGGCGACGTGGGTCGACTCTACAGCGAGCTTGCCGCCTCCTGGATGTGGGTTGCCGCGCTGGGCGGTATTGCCCTGTGGTTTTATACCCGACCCAAACGGCGGATCAACAATCGCTTCCAGAATCGTCGTCGTCTGCACGTGACGCTGGGCTGGAGTCTGCTGGGCGGAATGTTGCTGTTCTCGGCAACCGGCCTGACATGGTCTCAATGGGCAGGCGGGAACGTCGATAAGCTGCGGGCAGAGATGAACTGGCTCACCCCGCAGGTGAACACGACGCTTTCCGGCCAACAGGAGATCGTGGATGAGCATGCCGAACATCGCGGTCATCACGGTGGGATGATGATGCCGGAAATGGCGATGGATTTGACGCAGTTTGACGGGGTATTAAGCGCGGCGCGTAACGCGGGGATTAATGCCAGCAAGCTGGAGATCCGCCCGGCGAAAACAATGGATCGTGCCTGGACCGTGACGGAAATCGATCGCAGCTGGCCGACCCAGGTGGACGCCGTTGCGGTAGATCCCCATACGATGCAGGTCCTGGACAGAACCCGTTTCGAGGATTTCCCGTTAATGGCAAAACTGACCCGCTGGGGCGTGGATTTCCATATGGGGATCTTATTCGGGTTGGTGAATCAACTGCTGCTGGTGGCGTTCGGCCTCGCCCTGTGCGTGCTCATCATTTGGGGTTACCGGATGTGGTGGATGCGTCGTCCGGCACGGTCGGCAGTGAGTCCGGTACAGACGCTTTGTCAGAGCTGGCTGGCGCTGTCAGGATGGGGAAGAGGGGTTACGGTGGTAATCAGCATACTGCTGGGGCTGGCCTTGCCGGTCATGGGCATGAGTCTGGCGCTGTTTGTTCTGGTGGACTGGCTGCGCTGGCGAGCGGCAACCAGGGTGACGCTCGCCGAATCCTCCGCTAAATAACCCTATGGCGTGCTGATCACCACTGCGACGCGGCGGTTTTCAGCGCGCCCTTGCGGGGTACTGTTGCTCGCAACCGGGTATTTTTGACCTAACCCCCGCGTGGTGAGATTGCTGCGCGGGATATTTGCGCCCTTCGCCCAGGCATCGGCCACGGCATTGGCGCGTTTTAACGACAGCGCTTCGTTGTAGCTTTCTTCCCCGTAATTATCCGTGTGACCGTCCATTCGCGCGTGGTTCAGGCCGGTTTCCGCCAGGCGAGAGGCCATGGACTGGATCTGCGTTTCACTTTCCGGGCGCAGTCTGGCGTCATTTTTATCAAACAGGATGGTGTCCGACATGCCAAGCGACCAGTCACCGTTCAGTTCGTTAAAACCGTAAGACTTCATCGCCGAAATTTGCTCAGGAGTAAATTTACCTTCCGGCGGCGACTGACAGCCTGCCAGAACCAGTGAGGCCAGAACTATCGGCGCGAAGTAACGTTTTAACATAGTGTATCCCTTCTAACTTGTTGTTTTCGTACGCTGGTTTTTCACCTGGTACATGTTGCGGTCAGCCCTCTCCAGTAATGCTTCCACGGAAGCATTTTCCCACGCCAGAGCAAAGCCAATGCTGAGTGACATCGATGCTTTTTGTCCGTTATGAAGATCAAACGGACGGATAAACTGCTGCGATAGCGCAGCACAAATATGTTGAACCTCAAGTTCAGAGTGCACGCCGTACAGCACCATGGCAAATTCGTCCCCGCCAAGACGGTAAGACTGATGACGTTTGTCGCCAAACTCCATCATCCTACTGGCGACTTCGATCAGCACGCAGTCTCCTGCCGCGTGGCCCCAGGTGTCGTTAATAAACTTAAAGTTATCACCGTCGAGGAAGAGCAGGGCCGAGTTCGTTTTGGCAGAAGGGTCGTTCATTAAGGCCGCAATGCTGTTACGAAACGCCGCGCGGTTGGCAAGACCGGTGAGCGGGTCGTGCATGGCGGTACGCAGCAGCTGGGCGTTTTTCGCCTGGAGCTTGAGTTGCCACTCCTCCATCTCATCCAGAAGGCTGTTGAAGTCCTCACCAAACTGGTGAAACTCTTCGATACGCCCATCTTTCACCCGGCGGGAGAAGTTGCGGTTTGTGCGTACATCATGCACGACGTCGGTAATGTTCTGCAGGGCCATAACCATCCCACGATGCAAAGACTGGGTAATGATAAGCGCGACGACGGCGGCAAAGAGAATGCAGCCGGTCAGAACGGCAAACGACATCCAGATGAAATGGCCGATCAGACTGTCACGCGCGGTAAGGCGAATTTCGCCGATCGTTGCGCCGTTATGCATGATGGGCTGCGCAACCGGTACGGGGAAAAGCCAGCGGCTGACCAGTGCGCCCAGCGTATCGTTGTTGTCCTCCGGGTTCCACGACCAGTAGGCAAACCGCTTTTTATGCGCGTTAATAACCTCGGCCACGGCAAACTGGCCCTGTTTGCCCAGGGCGGCCAGCGTTTCGTTGGCCGCCAGCGAGTCGTTGAACACCAGCGACGCTTCCAGGCTGTGGCTCATTGTTGCGCCGGTTAATTCGAGATTCTTTTGCGCGTATTGTTTTAACGTCACGACGGAAGCAAAACAGAGCAGCAGCCATATTAACGTCATCGTGATGATGACGCTTATCATGCTGTTTCGCCTCAACGTTCTTTTAAACGTCGGACGTGGCGTTGAAGTGAAATCTTTATCCATGCTGCTTATTCCGTGCAAGCATTAATACATCCGGATTGACTCTTACGCCACTGCGCGTCAATGCATCCAGGTTGACGGCGAACCGTACCTGGCCGCGATCGATTATCAGGCAAAAGGCACTGCCAATTACACATTCCGGATTTTGCTCTGAGATTAATAGCAACGCTCTGCCCTGATATTGACTTATTAATTCAAGTTGTTTTGCCGGTGATTCAGACCCGAAATAGATCGCATCGCACGTCGCGGCCAGGGCTTCCTGATCGTTACGTACAATAACGGGAGTATAAGGTAACTCGCTATGCCCCTCATCGCCGCTGAGGGCGTGCGTATAGTGAGAAGTGGCGTAGATGCAGAGTTTAGGCTGCCCGGAAAGTGACGGCCATCGCGTATAGCTCACAATGCCTGAGACAATCGAGCGTACCGATTTATCCGTTTCCGTAAGCGTGCCTGCCGCCGCAGGGCCCACCATAAGGAACAGCGTTAGCACCAGAGTGAGTCGGAAAAAAGAGATCAAGAATAAATTTCTCACCAGAATCCGCCACATCGCTCTGGAAATAGATGTCCTTAAGAGTTGCGGGCAGAATACCATTGTTTATCAGGGCCGTCATTATGTCAGAAATAGCATGAGGCCGACCTAAGCTAAATCCTACTGTTGTTTATTTTCCGGTGGATGAAATTAGATTAATTCAGTCTGCTGGAGCGCATACTTTCATCCATCCCTTGCTGCCATGACGCACGCAGTTTGGCCGCATTTTCGGCTGTATCGCAACTGGCAGGGAAAGATTTGCCGGCTAATCCCCAGGCGTGAATAAACCCTTCTTCGCAGACTTTTTTCTGACCGTCAGCATAGCCGCGAAGATATTCGCTACGATCAACGTGTGTGTCGTTAAAACTATCGGCCAGGGCCTGGTTATCTTTAACCGGCAGGCCATTCATGGCGTCTTCTTTACCTGCATCAAACCAGGATGGGCTGGTCCAGTCGGGCTGGAAGGTATAAGGATTGATCTGACAGCCGGTTAAAAACAGCGACAACAGCGCGAGAGCAATTGAACGCATAGCCATTCTCCTTTTTTCTTCAGCATAGCCTGGCTAAAGAAAACCTGTCTGTAATTTAAAGTTTACGTTTTTATCGGCTTATTTTTTTGCAATAAATTGGCATGTGTAAAGTAATGTGTACGTATTTTGGATTGAAATGTTTACTTTTTATGGTATCGTGGTTTCACCTCATTGAGGAATACAACTATCGCAAACGAGCTTTACAGGATCGCCATCATGCAAAAAGACGCGCTGAACAACGTACATATCACTGACGAACAGGTGTTAATCACTCCGGATCAACTGAAAGCGGAATTTCCGCTGAGCGTTGCGCAGGAGGCTCAGATCGAGCACTCTCGCCAGACCATTTCTGACATTATCGCCGGCCGCGATCCGCGCCTGCTGGTGGTATGCGGTCCTTGCTCCATTCACGATCCTGAAACCGCCATAGAATATGCTCGTCGATTTAAAGCGTTAGCGGAGGAGGTCAGCGATAGCCTCTATCTGGTGATGCGCGTCTATTTTGAGAAGCCACGTACGACCGTCGGCTGGAAAGGGTTGATTAACGATCCGCACATGGATGGCTCGTTTGATGTGGAAGCAGGCCTGAAGATTGCGCGTCGCCTTCTGGTGGAGCTGGTCAGCATGGGGCTGCCGCTGGCAACCGAAGCGCTGGACCCGAACAGCCCGCAGTACCTGGGCGATCTGTTCAGCTGGTCGGCGATTGGTGCGCGTACCACAGAATCGCAAACCCACCGCGAGATGGCGTCTGGCCTGTCGATGCCGGTTGGCTTTAAAAACGGTACCGATGGCAGCCTGGCGACGGCAATCAACGCCATGCGCGCTGCTGCGATGCCGCACCGTTTTGTCGGTATCAACCAGGCGGGCCAGGTATGCCTCCTGCAAACGCAGGGCAACCCGGACGGCCATGTGATCCTGCGCGGCGGGAAAGCACCTAACTACAGCCCAGCGGACGTGGCGCAGTGTGAAAAAGAGATGGAGCAGGCGGGACTGCGCCCGGCACTGATGGTAGATTGCAGCCATGGTAATTCAAATAAAGATTACCGTCGCCAGCCTGCGATTGCGGAATCCGTGATCGCACAGATCAAAGATGGCAACCGTTCGATTATTGGTCTGATGATTGAGAGCAACATTCATGAAGGCAATCAGTCATCGGAACAACCGCGTAGCGCAATGAAGCACGGCGTCTCCGTGACGGATGCCTGCATCAGCTGGGAAACCACCGATGCGCTGCTGCGTGAGATCCACAAAGATTTGAACGGCCAGCTGGCGACGCGTCTGGCTTAAGAGGTTAGTTATGGTTGCTGAATTGACCGCACTGCGCGATCAAATTGATGAAGTGGATAAGGCGCTGCTGGACCTGCTGGCGCGCCGCATGGCGCTGGTTGCCGAAGTCGGTGAGGTGAAAAGCAAATACGGCCTGCCGATTTACGTCCCGGAGCGCGAAGCCTCAATGCTGGCCTCCCGTCGTAAAGAGGCGCAGGCGCTGGGCGTTTCTCCGGACTTGATTGAAGATGTTCTGCGTCGCGTGATGCGGGAATCCTATTCCAGCGAAAACGACAAAGGCTTTAAAACCCTCTGCCCGTCCCTGCGGCCGGTGGTGATTGTCGGCGGTGCGGGACAGATGGGGCGTCTGTTCGAAAAAATGCTGACGCTTTCTGGGTATCAGGTGCGCATTCTGGAAAAAGAGGACTGGGCGCAGGCGCCGGAACTCATGAAGGATGCCGGGATGGTTATCGTCAGCGTGCCGATCCACGTGACGGAGCAGATCGTCGGAAAGCTTCCTCCTTTACCGAAAGACTGTATCCTGGTGGATCTGGCCTCCGTCAAAAATGGTCCGCTGCAGGCGATGCTGGCTGCGCATACCGGCCCGGTTCTGGGTCTGCACCCGATGTTTGGACCGGACAGCGGCAGCCTGGCTAAGCAGGTGGTGGTTTACTGCGACGGTCGTCAGCCGGAAGCCTATCAGTGGTTCCTGGAACAGATTCAGGTATGGGGCGCGCGACTGCACCGCATCAGCGCGGTCGAGCACGATCAGAACATGGCGTTCATTCAGGCGCTGCGCCACTTTGCGACGTTTGCCTACGGTCTGCATCTGGCGGAAGAGAACGTGCAGCTTGAACAGCTGCTGGCGCTCTCTTCACCTATCTATCGTCTGGAGCTGGCGATGGTTGGGCGCCTGTTTGCTCAGGACCCGCAGCTTTACGCGGACATTATTATGTCCTCCGAGAACAACCTGGCGCTCATCAAGCGCTACTATCAGCGCTTTGGTGAAGCCATTACGTTGCTGGAGCACGGAGACAAGCAGGCGTTTATCGACAGTTTCCGCAAGGTCGAGCACTGGTTTGGCGATTACGCGCAGCGTTTCCAGAGTGAAAGCCGGACGTTGTTGCGCCAGGCAAATGACAGTCGCCAGTAATGCGATGATGTATATACTGAAAGCCAGCATTGCTGGCTTTTTTTATTTTGGGGGATTGTCATGGCCGAACCGCAGCTGCTGTTGAATTACACCGGGCATCTGCCTGAATGCCCGACGTGGAGCGCAGAAGAGCACGCGCTCTACTGGGCTGATATTCTGGAAGGGGAGATCCACCGTTACCATCTGCCAACGGCGGAACACACCGTGCTTTCTTTTCACGAGGAGGTGGGCTGTTTCGCGCTGCGAGAGCAGGGTGGTTTTATCGTTGCGATGCGAACGGGTATCTGGCTGACCGATAAACACGGCCTGCTGCGCCGCAAGGTGTGCGATAACCCCTCTAACCCGCAGCTCGCACGTTTTAACGACGGCGGCACCGATTCTCTGGGGCGATTCTATGCGGGCACGTTTTGGGGGCCGGGAGATTACAACGGTGCCCTGCTGATGCGCATCGACAACGACCTGACGCCGAAAGTGATCCAGTGCGATATTCACGGCCACAACGGCTTAGCGTTTAGCCCGGATAATCAATGGATGTTTACTTCTGATACGCCAAATGGCGTTATTTACCGAACGCCGCTTGATGAGCAGGGCGAACCCGGCAGGCGCGAGGTGTTTCGTCAGTTTAAAGAGGGCGAAGGGATACCGGACGGCGCGGCCATGGATGTGGAAGGCTGCTACTGGAGCGCGCTGTTTGACGGCTGGCGTATTGCGCGTTTTTCTCCGCAAGGGGAGCAGCTGGAAGAATACCGCATGCCGGTGCGTTGCCCGACGATGGTCTGCTTTGGCGGCGATGACATGAAAACGCTGTTTATTACCACCACGCGGGAAAATATGGATGCGGACGAGGTGGCGAAGTATCCGCTCTCCGGCGGCATCTTCACCCTGCCGGTGAGCGTGGCAGGGAAGAAGAAAAGCCGATTCATCGAACGTTAAGCCGGGTCAACCGGGACCACGTTCTCGCTCGGATAGCAGCCCAGCACTTTCATGGAGCGCGTGATCTCGCCCAGTTCGCGCAGGGCTTTCTGCATGGAAGCAGATTCCAGGTTGGCCTGGATATCAAGATAAAACATCTCTTCCCATGGGTTACCGTGGATTGGGCGTGATTCCAGCCTGGTCATGATCAGGTTGTGATTACGCAGCACCAGCAGGGCTTCAACCAGCGCACCGGCCTGTTGGCCGGTCGCCATCAGCAGCGTGGTTTTGGCCGGCACCTGGTCAGACACATTGATTGCCTTGCGTGCCAGCACCACGAAACGGGTGATATTTTGCGTCTGGTTCGCCAGGTTGCGTTCCAGCACCTGTAAACCATACAGCGCCCCGCCTGCTTCGCTGCCGAGCGCGGCGACGGTTGGGGAGTTAGCCTGCGCCACTTTTTCCATCGCCGCCGAGGTGCTTTCGGTGTACTCAATTTTCCAGTTCGGATAGCGGTTCAGGAACTGGCTGCACTGCTGGAACGGCTGTGGATGACTGTAGACCGTTTCGATCTTGCTCAGGTCGGTTGATCCGGCGACCAGCACGCAGTGATCGATAGGGATCGTCAGCTCGCCAACCAGCGACAGGCTGGTGTGCTGCAGCAAATCGTAAACGTCGTTGATAGCGCCGGAGCTGGTGTTTTCAATCGGTACGACGGCGTAATCCGCCTGGCCGGTCTCAACCTGATTAAATATGTCGGCAAACTTCGCGCAGCCGCTCTCAATAAATTCTTCGAAATGGCGTGCGGCATACTGACGGGCGGCCAGGTGAGAATAAGAGCCTTTCGGACCGAGGAAGGCGATACGCGCAGAGTGCGGATTGGTTTTGTTCAGATGCTGCTGGAGTAACGCTTGCTGAGTGAGAACGGAGTCTTCGATGATGAGCTGGAACAACCGGGTGATGTAGTGGGCATCGAGGTGATGCGCTTTGCCGAGCTGAATAAGACGTTCCAGCAGATCGCGCTCGCGGTCGATATCTCGTACCGGGCGATGGGAGTCCAGCTTGGCTTTGCCCACTTCAACGGCAAGCGCGCGGCGTTCGGCCAGCAGCGCCAGCAGTTTCTCATCCAGCGCGCTGATTTTTACTCGCAGATCCAGTAACGGGTTTTCCGGTGTCATAGTGTTGTCTGTCTCATTTTATCGTTATCAATAAAAAAGGCCCCCCGGTGTGGGAGGCCTTGTTGTTCGTCTTCGCATTCTTTATCACACGACGAAACGCCTCCCGTTCAGGGGAAGGTAAAAAAGAATGCGAAGAAGAACGGCGTAAGTTTCATAAAGTCATCCTGTGATTGATACCGTTAAAGTACCCGCACTGTTTTCACCCTGTCAATAAAAAACAAAAAACGCGCCCGAAGGCGCGTTGGCAGTACACTCAATTTAAAGGATTACTCTTCTTCAACTTGTTCCGCGAAGCTGGCGTCTTTCACCGATGTTGCGGCGCGACGGGCTTCACCTTTGTGTTGCACTTTATTGAGCTGCCGTTCCAGCTTGTTGATCAAATCGTTAATAGCGGTGTACATATCCTCGTGTTTTGCGCTGGCGACCAGATGGCCGTTTGGAGTATTGATAGTTGCGTCAGCGATGAAACCCTGCGGCTCCTTGGACAGGATGATATGTGGATTAATCAAATGAGTTTGCCATTTATCCAGTTTGGCGAGACGGTCTGCGACGTGCTGGCGGATTGCCGGAGTAATTTCCATTTGTTTACTGGTAATGTTCATTGTCATAAATTTTACCTCTTGTCTTTCCGTCTTGGTGATTCCAGCATACCCGACCTAATGTCAAAATGTGTGATTTAGATCACGTTATTTTGTCGGTTTTTGTCAGGGAATCTTTTTTGTGAGGCAGGGCAGGAAGGGGTGAGATTTACCTTGTCGAAGGAAAAAATTGGGGCCATAGTTGACTGGATGTGTTGGGGCTTAAGCGCTTCAGCGACGCGCTAAAATGAATAAAAAAACGGCAGCCTTCGGGCTGCCGTTTTGCATTGAGGCAAGATCAGGTGTTGCTGCTGTTCGCGGCGATGATTTTCGCCACTTTTTCAGCCTGAGCGGTCATCTGCATCTGACGGTAAGCATTTTCCATCAGCTTCAGGCCATCGCGCGTTGCCTGGGTATCCGGATAATCACGCAGCATACCTTCTACGCGGTTAACCACGGCAACCCATGCGCCACGGCGGGTATAGTATTCCGCTACGGAGTATTCATATTTTGCCAGACGATCTTTCAGGAACACCAGACGTTTGGTCGCGTCGGTCACGTACTGACTGTTCGGATAGCCGCGCACCAGCTTGGAGAAGTCATTGAAGGCATCACGCGCATGCTGCGGGTCACGGTCGGAACGATCCACGCCGAAGAAGCCCTGCAGCGCACTGTCGTCCAGCGCCATGTTGGTGAGGCCGCGCATGTACATCACGTAGTCGATGTTAGGATGAGTCGGGTTCAGACGCATGAAACGATCGATAGTTGCCTGAGCCAGCGGCAGATCGGCATTTTTATAGTATGCGTAGATGAGATCTAACTGTACCTGCTGCGAATATGGACCAAATGGATAGCGATTATCCAACGCTTCCAGTTGCGTTATCGCCTGTTTCCAGTTACCGTCCTGCAACTTTTGTTGTGCAGTCGCATAGATTTCATTCGGCGGATTGTCAGGGACCTGTTCATTTGAACCGGAGCAGCCCACCAAAGCCAGGCTCAACGTGGCCGCTGCCACCAGATATTTCATGCGCGTCATGACGTTTTGACTTTCCTCAAATGTTTGTCCGGGAGAAACTCTGTTCCTGCTCCCGATTAAGACCAGCTACAATAGCACACTATATTAAACGGCAAAGCCGTAAAACCCAACGTTAAACGAAGAAGCAGTTTATGGCACAACGAGTAGAACTCACCGCAACAGTCTCCGAAAATCAGCTCGGTCAACGCTTAGATCAGGCTTTGGCCGAATTGTTCCCTGATTATTCGCGTTCACGCATAAAAGAATGGATCCTTGACCAGCGCGTGCTGGTAAACGGCAAGATCTGGGACAAACCAAAAGAGAAAGTGTTAGGTGGGGAAGCTGTCGCCATCAATGCTGAAATCGAAGAGGAAATCCGCTTCGAGCCGCAGGATATCCCACTGGACATCGTCTATGAAGATGATGACATTCTGGTGATCAACAAGCCGCGCGACCTGGTTGTTCATCCGGGCGCGGGGAACCCTGACGGTACGGTACTTAACGCACTTCTCCATTATTATCCGCCGATCGCGGATGTTCCGCGCGCGGGCATCGTGCACCGTCTGGATAAAGACACCACCGGTTTGATGGTGGTGGCGAAGACCGTTCCTGCTCAGACCCGTCTGGTGGAGTCGCTGCAGCTGCGCGAAATCACCCGCGAGTATGAAGCGGTAGCCATTGGGCATATGACCTCTGGCGGAACGGTGGAAGAGCCAATCAGCCGTCACCCAACTAAACGTACCCATATGTCGGTGCATCCGATGGGTAAACCGGCGGTGACGCACTATCGCATTATGGAGCACTTCCGTATTCATACGCGCCTGCGTCTGCGTCTGGAAACCGGACGTACTCACCAGATCCGCGTGCATATGGCCCACATTACCCATCCGCTGGTAGGGGATCAGGTCTACGGTGGCCGCCCGCGTCCACCTAAAGGCGCATCGGATGAGTTCATCAGCGTATTGCGTAAATTCGATCGTCAGGCGCTGCATGCGACCATGCTGCGTCTTTACCACCCTATCACCGGTATTCAGATGGAGTGGCATGCGCCTATCCCGCAGGATATGGTGGATCTTATCGACGCTATGCGTGCTGATTTCGAAGAACATAAGGATCAAGTGGACTGGTTATGACCAAACTGATTGTCCCGGAGTGGCCATTGCCTGCTGGCGTGGCCGCCTGTAGTTCAACCCGTATTGGCGGTGTTAGCCAGGGCGCGTGGGAGTCTTTGAACCTCGGTGCGCACTGTGGCGACAACCTGGAACATGTTGAAGAGAACCGCAGACGTTTGTTTGCTGCGGGGAACTTGCCGTCAAAACCGGTCTGGCTGGAACAGGTTCATGGTAACGCGGTGCTGAAGTTGACGGGAGAACCCTATGCTTCTAAACGCGCTGATGCCTCTTACAGTAATACTCCGGGAACCGTTTGTGCCGTGATGACCGCCGATTGTCTGCCGGTTCTGTTCTGTAACCGTGCAGGTTCCGAGGTGGCAGCAGCACACGCGGGCTGGCGTGGTCTATGTGAAGGCGTGCTCGAAGAAACAGTCGCCTGCTTTAACGATGAGCCCGCCAATATTATGGCCTGGCTTGGCCCGGCCATTGGTCCTCGCGCTTTCGAAGTGGGGCCAGAGGTTCGCGAAGCCTTTATGGAAAAAGATCCGCAATCGGTTGAAGCCTTCCTGCCTTCGGGAGATAAATATCTGGCCGATATTTACCAGCTCGCCCGTCAGCGTCTGAATAACGTTGGCGTGACGCAGATCTTCGGCGGCGATCGCTGCACATTCACCGAAAAGGGTGATTTTTTCTCCTATCGTCGCGACAAGACCACGGGGCGTATGGCAAGTTTCATTTGGCTGATATAACCTAAAGAATCAAGACGATCCGGTACGTGCCGTTTTCTTTTCACATAATTCAGGTCATTAACCTTGAATAATTGAGGGATGACCTCATTTAATCTCCAGTAGCAAATTTGACCTGTTATGGGAGGAGTTATGCGTCTGGATCGTCTTACTAATAAATTCCAGCTTGCTCTCGCCGATGCCCAGTCCCTCGCACTGGGGCACGACAACCAGTTTATCGAACCTCTTCATTTAATGAGCGCCTTGCTGAATCAGGAAGGGGGATCGGTACGTCCTTTATTAACGTCCGCTGGCATTAATGCTGGCCAGTTACGCACCGCTATCGATCAGGCGCTGAGCCGTTTACCGCAGGTAGAAGGTACCGGCGGCGACGTTCAGCCGTCTCAGGATCTGGTGCGCGTGCTGAACCTTTGCGACAAGCTGGCGCAAAAACGTGGGGACAACTTTATTTCGTCAGAGCTGTTTGTTCTGGCGGTGCTTGAATCACGCGGTACCTTGACCGACCTGCTGAAATCTGCCGGTGCGACCACCGCCAATGTGACTCAGGCGATTGAGAAAATGCGCGGAGGTGAAAGCGTGAACGATCAGGGAGCCGAAGACCAACGTCAGGCTTTGAAGAAATTTACGGTCGATCTGACCGAGCGTGCTGAACAGGGCAAACTTGACCCGGTTATCGGCCGTGATGAAGAAATTCGCCGTACGATTCAGGTACTGCAACGTCGTACCAAGAACAACCCGGTGCTGATTGGTGAACCGGGTGTCGGTAAAACCGCCATCGTTGAAGGGCTGGCGCAGCGTATCGTCAACGGCGAAGTGCCGGAAGGCCTGAAAGGCCGCCGCGTACTGGCGCTGGATATGGGCGCGCTGGTGGCCGGTGCGAAGTATCGCGGCGAGTTCGAAGAACGTCTGAAAGGCGTGCTTAACGACCTGGCGAAGCAGGAAGGCAACGTTATCCTATTTATCGACGAACTGCACACTATGGTCGGGGCGGGTAAAGCGGACGGCGCGATGGATGCCGGGAACATGCTGAAACCTGCGCTGGCGCGTGGTGAACTTCACTGCGTTGGTGCCACCACGCTTGACGAGTATCGTCAGTACATTGAGAAAGATGCTGCGCTGGAACGTCGCTTCCAGAAAGTGTTTGTTGCTGAGCCAAGCGTTGAAGATACCATCGCGATCCTGCGTGGTCTGAAAGAGCGCTATGAACTGCACCACCACGTGCAGATCACTGACCCGGCTATCGTTGCGGCGGCGACGCTTTCACATCGTTATATCGCCGATCGCCAGCTGCCGGATAAAGCGATCGACCTTATTGATGAAGCGGCTTCGAGCATTCGTATGCAGATTGACTCGAAACCGGAAGAGCTGGACCGACTCGACCGACGCATCATTCAGCTCAAGCTGGAACAGCAGGCGCTGAAGAAAGAGTCTGATGAAGCCAGTAAGAAACGCCTGGATATGCTCAATGAAGAACTGGACGATAAAGAGCGCCAGTACTCTGAGCTGGAAGAAGAGTGGAAAGCCGAGAAAGCATCCCTTTCCGGCACTCAGACCATTAAAGCTGAACTTGAACAGGCAAAAATTGCCATTGAGCAGGCTCGCCGTGTCGGCGATCTGGCGCGGATGTCTGAACTGCAGTACGGCAAAATTCCTGAGCTGGAAAAACAGCTTGAGATAGCGACGCAGTCAGAAGGGAAAACGATGCGTCTGTTACGTAATAAAGTGACGGATGCAGAAATCGCGGAAGTGCTTGCTCGCTGGACCGGTATTCCGGTGGCGCGCATGCTGGAAGGCGAGCGTGAAAAACTGCTGCGCATGGAGCAAGATCTCCATAATCGGGTGATTGGCCAGAACGAAGCGGTTGAGGCGGTTTCCAACGCCATTCGCCGTAGCCGCGCAGGGCTGTCCGATCCAAACCGCCCGATTGGTTCGTTCCTGTTCCTGGGGCCAACCGGCGTCGGTAAGACCGAGCTGTGTAAAGCGCTGGCTAACTTTATGTTCGACAGCGACGATGCGATGGTGCGTATCGACATGTCTGAGTTTATGGAGAAACACTCCGTCTCACGTCTGGTCGGTGCGCCTCCGGGATACGTAGGTTATGAAGAAGGTGGTTATCTGACGGAAGCGGTTCGCCGTCGCCCTTATTCCGTTATCCTGCTGGATGAAGTGGAAAAAGCGCACCCGGATGTGTTCAACATTCTGCTTCAGGTCCTGGACGATGGTCGTCTGACCGACGGGCAGGGGAGAACGGTCGACTTCCGTAATACGGTTGTCATCATGACCTCGAACCTGGGTTCCGATTTGATTCAGGAACGTTTCGGTGAACTGGACTATAGCCATATGAAGGATCTGGTGCTCGGTGTCGTCAGCCATAACTTCCGTCCTGAGTTCATCAACCGTATTGATGAAGTTGTGGTATTCCATCCTCTGGGTGAGAAACATATTGCGTCGATTGCACAGATCCAGCTGCAGCGTCTGTACAAACGTCTGGAAGAGCGTGGGTATGAAATTCACATCTCCGACGAGGCCCTGAAGCTGCTGAGTGAGAATGGTTACGATCCGGTGTACGGTGCGCGTCCATTAAAACGTGCTATCCAGCAGCAGATCGAAAACCCGCTGGCGCAGCAGATCCTCTCCGGAGAGTTGATTCCGGGCAAAGTTATCCGCCTGGAAGCCAACGACGATCGCATTGTGGCAGTGCAGTAAGTCACAAAACGCAAAAACGAGCCGCTTGCGGCTCGTTTTTGTTTAAAAACCAGGCGAAAATTGAGGTCTGGAGTAAATATTGCCTGAAAAGTGAGCGGTCAGTAAATAATTTTCACTTTACCCTTGCGGCTTCGGAATAACTCCCTATAATGCGCCTCCACTGACACGGAACAACGGCACACACGCCGCCGGGTCAGCAGAGAAAAGCAAAAATAATCGCTTGACTCTGAAGCGGGAAAGCGTAATATGCACACCCCGCGCCGCAGCGAAAAGCGAAGCGGCACTGCTCTTTAACAATTTATCAGACAATCT
>NZ_JBLKCZ010000033.1:0-29255 GCF_047530595.1 Enterobacter sp. 01-M-02-SI-ECC
TTGTGAAGTGATTCACATCCGCCGTGTCGATGGAGGCGCATTATAGGGAGTTCTCAGCAGGCCGCAACCGCTAAATGACAGAAAAATGACTGACTGCTGTATTCCCCAGCAAAACCCCGCTTTATACCTTTTTACACACAGACTTATCCACAATGATACGAAAAAGTGAAAATGTGCGAGCGTTGCGCAAACGTTTTCGTTAAAATGCTCGCGCTTAATAAGGATGCCCCGTCAGGTGTGTTAGATGAGTTTTTCGCAGGAAAATTCATCTAACGCTCTCTGTAATCGTGAAATCCAGGGGATTTACCATGCAACAACGTCGTCCAGTCCGCCGCGCTCTGCTCAGTGTTTCTGATAAAGCCGGTATCGTCGAATTCGCTCAGGCACTTTCCGCACGCGGTGTGGAGCTGCTTTCTACAGGCGGTACCGCTCGCCTGTTAGCAGATAAAGGTCTGCCGGTAACCGAAGTGTCCGATTACACCGGTTTCCCGGAAATGATGGATGGACGCGTCAAAACCCTGCATCCGAAAGTGCACGGCGGTATTCTTGGCCGTCGCGGTCAGGACGACGCCATTATGGAACAGCATGACATCGCGCCAATCGACATGGTTGTCGTTAACCTCTACCCGTTTGCCCAGACCGTAGCCCGCGAAAACTGTTCTCTTGAAGATGCCGTAGAGAATATTGATATCGGCGGCCCAACCATGGTGCGCTCCGCGGCCAAGAACCATAAAGATGTGGCCATCGTCGTAAAGAGCAGCGATTACGAAACCATTATTAATGAGATGGATGCCAACGAAGGGTCACTGACTCTGGAAACGCGTTTCGACCTCGCCATCAAAGCCTTCGAGCACACCGCGGCGTACGACAGCATGATCGCCAACTACTTCGGTAGCCTGGTGCCTGCTTACCACAGTGAAAACAAAGATCCTTCTGGCCGTTTCCCGCGCACCCTGAATCTGAACTTCATTAAGAAGCAGGATATGCGTTACGGCGAGAACAGCCACCAGCAGGCAGCCTTCTATATAGAAGAAGAGGTAAAAGAAGCCTCAGTTGCGACCGCTCAGCAGGTTCAGGGCAAAGCGCTCTCCTATAACAACATTGCTGACACCGACGCCGCGCTGGAATGCGTGAAAGAGTTCAGCGAGCCGGCCTGCGTTATCGTCAAGCATGCGAACCCATGCGGTGTTGCGGTAAGCACCTCTATTCTGGACGCCTACGATCGCGCCTACAAAACCGACCCGACCTCCGCATTCGGCGGCATTATCGCCTTCAACCGCGAGCTGGATGCTGAAACCGCGCAGGCCATCATCTCCCGCCAGTTCGTTGAAGTGATCATCGCGCCATCGGCATCCGAAGAGGCGCTGAAAATCACCGCGGCGAAACAGAACGTACGCGTGCTGGTTTGCGGCCAGTGGGCAGAACGCGTGCCGGGCCTCGACTTCAAGCGTGTGAACGGCGGCCTGCTGGTTCAGGACCGCGATCTGGGTATGGTGACAGAAGCCGACCTGCGCGTGGTAACCAAACGTCAACCGACCGAACAGGAACTGCGTGACGCGCTGTTCTGCTGGAAGGTCGCGAAGTTCGTCAAATCCAACGCCATCGTCTACGCCAAAGAAAACATGACTATCGGGATAGGCGCAGGCCAGATGAGCCGCGTTTACTCCGCGAAAATCGCGGGCATTAAAGCAGGTGACGAAGGTCTGGAAGTAAAAGGCTCCGCCATGGCTTCTGACGCCTTCTTCCCGTTCCGTGACGGTATCGACGCGGCGGCTGCAGTGGGCATCACCTGTGTGATCCAGCCTGGCGGCTCAATTCGCGACGACGAAGTGATTGCCGCTGCCGACGAACATGGCATTGCAATGATCTTCACCGACATGCGCCACTTCCGCCATTAATTCCCGGAGCAGAAAATGAAAGTATTAGTTATTGGTAACGGCGGACGCGAGCACGCTCTGGCGTGGAAAGCGGCGCAGTCTCCGCTGGTGAAAACAGTCTTCGTAGCACCGGGCAACGCCGGAACCGCGCTGGAACCCGCGCTGCAAAACGTGGCTATTGGCGTAACCGATATTCCTGCGCTGCTGAGCTTTGCCCAGAGCGAGAAAATCGATCTGACCATCGTCGGCCCGGAAGCGCCGCTGGTGATTGGCGTGGTGGATGCCTTCCGCGCGGCGGGCCTGACAATCTTCGGGCCAACGGAAGGCGCCGCGCAGCTGGAAGGCTCCAAAGCCTTCACCAAAGATTTCCTCGCGCGTCACAACATCCCGACGGCGGAATATCAGAACTTCACCGAAGTGGAGCCAGCCCTGGCCTACCTGCGTGAAAAAGGCGCGCCGATTGTCATCAAGGCCGACGGTCTGGCTGCTGGTAAAGGTGTTATCGTCGCGATGACCCTCGAGGAAGCAGAAGCCGCGGTTCAGGATATGCTGGCGGGCAACGCCTTTGGCGATGCGGGCCACCGCATCGTGATCGAAGAGTTCCTCGACGGTGAAGAAGCGAGCTTTATCGTGATGGTCGACGGCGAGCACGTTCTGCCGATGGTCACTAGCCAGGATCACAAGCGTGTGGGTAATGGCGATACCGGCCCGAATACTGGCGGAATGGGCGCTTACTCCCCCGCTCCGGTAGTGACTGATGAAGTCCACCAGCGCACCATGGATCGCGTCATTTGGCCAACCGTGAAAGGGATGGCGGCGGAAGGCAACACCTACACCGGTTTCCTCTACGCGGGTCTGATGATCGACAAGCAGGGCAATCCTAAGGTCATCGAATTCAACTGCCGCTTTGGCGATCCGGAAACGCAGCCCATCATGCTGCGCATGAAATCCGATCTGGTGGAACTGTGTCTGGCAGCCTGCGAAGGCAAGCTCGACGAGAAAACCTCAGAGTGGGACGAGCGTGCGTCTCTGGGCGTGGTGATTGCTGCAGGTGGTTATCCGGGCAACTACAACACCGGGGATGAAATCCACGGCCTGCCGCTGGAAGAGATTGAAGGTGCGAAGGTGTTCCATGCGGGTACGAAGCTGGCTGACGACGATCGCGTCCTCACCAACGGCGGACGCGTGCTGTGTGCAACCGCGCTGGGTCATACCGTGGCAGAAGCGCAGAAACGCGCCTACGCGCTGATGGCGGATATTCACTGGAACGGCAGCTTTAGTCGTCAGGATATCGGTTATCGCGCGATTGCGCGTGAGTAGGGCGAGTAATTTCACACCCTCACCCTCTCCTTCAAGGGAGAGGGGATCGTTCGTAGGCCGGATAAGCGTTAGCGCCATCCGGCTTAATCCACAGAACTCAGAAACTCTTCTCTGTCGGCTGCCAGGTGCAGAAGTCTTCGTTCGCCACCAGCAGCAGCTGAGAGCCTTCCGGCGCTTCCAGCCACGCCACACTCACCTCCATTGATGAATGACGCTGACGACGTTGTATGTGTTCGGTTGCCCAGGATTCTAGCTCAGGCTTGACCGTCTGTCCTTCGCAGGTTGTGACCGTCCCATCGGCATGCCAGCGCCCCTGGCGCAGCACTACACGCCCCAGACGAAGCGCATCGCTGGTCTGGCGGATTTGTTCGGCACGATAATGGTAGAGAGCGATTTGATCGCTGGAAAGCTGCTGTTTTTGACCGCTGACTTCGCGCTGCATAAAGCTCAGCTCGCCATGGTCGTCAAAACGCACTTTCACGTGTTCGGGAGTCTTGCTGTAGACGTTCAGTTCAATCAGCGACAGGTCATCTCCCTGCCAGCGATATTCCGCAGTCGACGTATTGCCGTTATGCCACGGGCTGAAGGCAGAAAGCAGATGCACTTCGCCGCTGGAATCTTTGCGCCAGATCCTGACCGCACCCTGGTTGTCCGCGTAACCGCTGGCGGTAAACGGCGGCAGAGAGGTGTCGTGGCTGCAGGCTGACAGCAGCAGCATGCCTGCCAGCGCGAGCGTTCCACGCCAGAAAGACAAAAGGGGCGTTACCGCCCCTTCGCTAAAACTGTTCACTGCCACGCGTCTTACTTAACAGCGTCTTTCAGTGCTTTACCAGAAACAAATGCCGGCACGTTAGCTGCGGCGATTTTGATTTCTTTACCGGTCTGCGGGTTGCGGCCAGTACGCTCAGCGCGGTGGTTCACTTTGAAGGTACCGAAACCAACCAGTTGCACAGCATCGCCTTCTTTCAGAGACTCAGTAATAGCAGCCAGGGTAGATTCCAGAGCAGCTTTAGCCTGCACTTTAGACAGATCAGCCTTGTCCGCAATTACATCAATCAGTTGAGTCTTGTTCATAAGTTATCCTTTCAATGTGTTTATCGCTTGCTAAGCATCGAGTGCGACGAAAATGCCAAAAAAGCACTCTCCTGCATACACGCACCGATAGCCACTTTTTTTCGCCCCCCAAATGTAGACCAGACAAGGGGCGAAAGGGAAGAGTCGAGGAGCGACAAAACGGGCGTTATCTCAAGTTTTATTGTCTCATTGGTTAAAAATTATACCAATATTGCTCTCACCAGCCTCTCGTAAGTCCGCGCGCAGCCCTTTTATCAGCTCAATATCGCGTTCTTCACACTCTGCCAGCAGGCGGAAAATTTCCCACTGAATGTCCCATTCTTGCTCAACCGCCGGGTTTGCACGCAGCTCTTCGTCGGTCATCTCGCGGCCTTCCTGGGTCATTTCCAGCATCGCGACGGTCGTAATAGATGCCTTACTGACTTCAATTGCGTGCTCCAGCGTTTCACCGCTCAGACGGGAGTGGAGCAGTTCGCTTAACGCCACGCAGGCGTCAATCGCCGGGTAGACACCGTACATGTCAAAATCATCCGCAGCCGGAATCGCCTCTTCCAGCTTTTCCAGCTGGGAGTCGAAGTTCACCTTCGCGTCTTTCACCGTCAGCGTTTCCCAGATCAGATCCAGAATGCGGCGGTAGATATGGCCATCACCAAAGCCCGTCTCCTTACAGAACGCGGCATAGTTGGGATACATGCGCTCGCACAGGCAAGCCATAAACGTCACGTGCTGCCAGCTTTCAAGTTTCTCAAGGCGCAGGTGAATCGGGTTTTGTAGCATGATGATCTCTCGAATCGAAAATTAGGCGCAGTTTACCTGAATCATCACTGAATTTCCTGCCAACGAACAAAAGCCGGACGCGAAGAGGCCACGGCGTCTGCCCAGCGCGTCGGCTCCGGCAAGCGGTAGCCCTTCATGCAGCGCTGCACCCACGCCAGGGCGCTGTCCATGCTCACGCGGTGTCCGGTGGCGACGAAAAGCGGGTTACAGCGCGCCTTGCTGCGCCAGACCCACGCTAGCTGCTCGCCTTTATGGATAAGCGGCGCCAGCGCGCCCGGCTCGGCAGAAAGAGGTTCAAACGCGCCGCACAGGCGTTTCTTGGCGACGCCAATGGTCGGCACATCCACCAGCAGACCAAAATGGCTGGCAACGCCTAAACGGCGCGGGTGTGAGATACCGTGTCCATCGACAAACAGCAGGTCAGGTTTTTGCGAGAGTTGCTCCCACGCTGCCAGCAGCGCGGGATATTCGCGGAAGGAGAGAAAGCCCGGAATGTACGGCATGGTGGTCGCGATACGCGCTACCTTGTACTCCACCAGCTCAAGCGAAGGGTATTTCAGTACCACCATCGCCGCTCGCGTCACTTCCCCACCCTGCTCGAATCCGACGTCTGCTCCGCCAATGTACTGCGGAGGATCTTTATCCAGACGATCCTCGCGGATCACCGATGAGGCCAGTTCGATTTGTTGAGCGCGTAGCGACGCGAGATCCATAATCACTCCTTACTGGTGATACTGGGCAGAAAGCCGATGCACCGCCTCCACAAATACGCCTGCGTGTTCTGGCGGTACATCCTGATGAATGCCGTGGCCGAGGTTAAAGACGTGGCCTTCACCCTGGCCGAAACCAGACAGTATAGTCGACACTTCTTCTTCAATACGGGCTGGCGGCGCATAGAGCATGGACGGGTCCATATTGCCCTGCAGCGCCACTTTGTCGCCCACGCGGCGGCGCGCATCGGCGATATCGGTGGTCCAGTCGAGGCCCAGCGCATCGCAGCCGGTTGCCGCCATCGCTTCCAGCCACTGGCCGCCACCTTTGGTGAACAGCGTCACCGGCACGCGGCGGCCTTCGTTTTCACGCAGCAGGCCATCAACGACTTTGTGCATGTAGTACAGGGAGAACTGCTGATAATCGCGCCCTGTCAGTACGCCGCCCCAGGTATCGAAAATCATCACCGACTGCGCACCCGCCTTAATCTGCGCGTTCAGATAGAGGGTGACGCTCTTCGCCAGCTTGTCGAGCAGCGCATGCAGGGCCAGCGGCTCGGCGTACATCATCTTTTTAATCATGGTAAAGGCTTTGCTGCTGCCCCCTTCCACCATATAGGTCGCCAGCGTCCACGGGCTACCGGAGAAGCCAATCAGCGGCACTTCACCTTTCAGCTCGCGGCGAATGGTGCGCACGGCGTTCATCACGTAGCCCAGCTCGCCTTCCGGATCGGGGATCGGCAGCTTATCCACGTCGGCTTTGTTTTTGATCGGGGAGGTGAAACGCGGGCCTTCGCCGGTTTCGAAGTACAGGCCAAGGCCCATTGCATCCGGAATGGTCAGAATATCCGAGAAAAGGATCGCAGCATCCAGCGGGAAGCGGCGCAGCGGCTGGAGCGTCACTTCACAGGCCAGCTCGGCGTTTTTGCACAGCGACATAAAATCGCCCGCCTGCGCGCGCGTGGCTTTGTACTCCGGGAGATAGCGTCCCGCCTGGCGCATCATCCACACCGGGGTGACATCAACGGGCTGGCGCAGCAGCGCACGCAGATAACGATCGTTCTTCAGTTCGGTCATTTTTGCAGTTCCTTAAGCGTCATGGCCTCAGTGTAACACTACTCATACTCGGCCCGACACATCGCCACGGTATCTTCTATCAGGCGACGCGCCACGGTGCCCGGCGGAGGCAACAGCGGTAGATCGTCGTAGCGATACCAGTTCGCGTCCAGAAGCTCTTTCTGGTCGATAACGATCTCGCCGCTGTCGTATTCGGCCATAAATGCCGTCATCAGCGACTGCGGGAACGGCCACGGCTGGGAGGTGACGTAGCGCAGGTTCTTCACTTTGATCCCACTCTCCTCCATCACCTCGCGCGCCACCGCCTGCTCCAGCGTTTCGCCCACCTCGACGAAGCCGGCCAGCACGGTGTGAATGCCGTTGCGATGGCGGGTATGCTGCGCCAGCAGGATGGAATCCTCCCGGCGGATAGCGACGATAATGCACGGCGCGATCTGCGGATAGTAGCGTTCGCGACAATGGCTGCAGAGCATCGCCCACTCGGTTTTGCTCGGGCGCATGGTATGACCGCAGTAGCCGCAGTATTTATGCGAGCGGTAAAACTCGGCCAGCTGCACGCCCCGCCCCGCCAGCTGGAACAGCCCCACGTCCAGATCCAGCACCTGGCGCACCGATCCCATATCCTGGCGGCGGGGCTGTTGGATCAACCACACGGGCTCACCCTGCCACTCGCCGATCTGTAGCGCTGGCTGTCCAACGAGATCGAACGCTTCAGCTGCACCGTAGGGGATTTCCCCGGCAGGAAGCCATAATTTTTGTTCGTGACTGACGATCCACCAACCAAGATCTGATTTTTCAATAATACGATCCATATCTATTGCACTACCTTCGCTTCACTGACATGTTGTTAGCATTGTGGTTACATTCTGGATAAGCAGATTCAATCCTACATTTTGCGGAGTCGACCATGTTAAACCAGCTGCAAAGCCTGACTGAGCGCGTTAGAGGAAATAACAAACTGGTGGATCGCTGGCTACATGTACGCAAGCATCTACTCGTGGCTTATTACAATCTGGTCGGTATTAAGCCTGGCAAAGAATCGTTTATGCGACTGAACGAAAAAGCGCTGGATGATTTTTGTCAGGGCCTGGTCGACTATCTGTCCGACGGCCATTTCAATATTTATGAACGCATTATCCGCGAAATGGAAGGGACAACGCCGTATTTAGCGGCCAGCAAGCTCTATCCGCTTCTGGAAGCCAACACCCAGCAGATCATGGATTACTATGATTCCGCGCTCGAGAACGCTATCGACCACGATAACTATCTTGAGTTTCAGCAGGCGCTATCCGACCTCGGCGAAGCGCTGGAAGAGCGATTCACGCTGGAAGATAAGCTGATCGCCCTCGTGCTGGATAATGATTTGAACATCAGTAACGAAGAGAACGTCGCGCGCCCTGCTTGAGTTCTTCATCGTTAACGAGTAATTTACAACCATTCGCCCCTCTCACGAGGGGGATTTTTCTTGTCGGAGTGCCCAGCGCCTGAAAGCGCGGGCTGAGACCGTTAATTCGGGATCCGCGGAACCTGATCAGGCTAATACCTGCGAAGGGAACAAGAGTCACACTGCTGTTGTATCGCCTGAGGGCGATCCTCTCTTGCTTCATCCGTCGTCTGACAAGCCATGTCCTTCACTTTTGGAATGAGCTATGTCTACTGCAAAACTGACCCGCCGCGAACAGCGCGCACAGGCCCAACACTTCATCGACACGCTGGAAGGCAGCGCTTTCCCGAACTCGAAACGCATCTACATTTCCGGCTCGCAGGCCGATATCCGCGTCCCAATGCGCGAAATTCAGCTCAGCCCGACGCTTATCGGCGGCAGCAAAGATAACCCGCAGTACGAAGACAACGAAGCCGTGCCGGTGTATGACACCTCCGGCCCCTACGGGGATCCCTCTGTTACTATCAACGTCCAGCATGGTCTGGCAAAGCTGCGCCAGCCGTGGATTGACGCGCGTAACGACTGCGAAGAGCTGAGCGTCCTGAGTTCTGCATACACTAAAGAGCGCCTGGCCGACGACGGTCTGGACGAGCTGCGCTTTACCGGCCTGCTGACGCCAAAACGCGCTAAGGCGGGCAAATGCGTGACCCAGCTGCACTACGCGCGCCAGGGCATCGTCACGCCGGAGATGGAGTTCATCGCCATCCGCGAAAACATGGGTCGCGAGCGCATCCGTAGCGAAGTGCTGCGCTATCAGCATCCGGGTGAAGGCTTTGGCGCTCGCCTGCCGGAAAACATCACGCCGGAGTTTGTGCGTGACGAAGTGGCCGCAGGCCGCGCGATTATCCCCGCCAACATCAACCACCCGGAATCCGAGCCGATGATTATCGGCCGCAACTTCCTGGTGAAGGTCAACGCGAACATCGGTAACTCGGCCGTCACCTCCTCCATCGAAGAAGAGGTGGAAAAGCTGGTCTGGTCCACGCGCTGGGGTGCGGACACGGTAATGGACCTCTCCACTGGACGCTATATTCACGAAACGCGCGAATGGATCCTGCGTAACAGCCCGGTACCGATTGGCACCGTCCCGATTTATCAGGCGCTGGAAAAGGTCAACGGTATTGCCGAAGACCTCACCTGGGAAGCGTTCCGCGACACGCTGCTGGAGCAGGCCGAGCAGGGCGTGGACTACTTCACCATTCACGCGGGCGTGCTGCTGCGCTACGTGCCGATGACCGCGAAGCGTCTGACCGGCATCGTCTCGCGCGGCGGTTCCATCATGGCGAAGTGGTGCCTGTCACATCATCAGGAAAACTTCCTCTACGAGCACTTCCGCGAAATTTGCGAAATCTGCGCCGCGTACGATGTCTCTCTGTCGCTGGGCGACGGCCTGCGTCCGGGCTCTATTCGCGACGCGAACGACGAAGCGCAGTTTGCCGAGCTGCACACGCTGGGCGAGCTGACTAAGATCGCCTGGGAGTATGACGTGCAGGTGATGATTGAAGGTCCGGGCCACGTGCCGATGCAGATGATCCGCCGCAACATGACCGAGGAGCTGGAGCACTGCCACGAAGCACCGTTCTACACCCTGGGGCCGTTGACTACCGATATTGCGCCGGGCTATGACCACTTCACGTCGGGCATTGGGGCGGCGATGATCGGCTGGTTCGGCTGCGCCATGCTCTGCTACGTGACGCCGAAAGAGCACCTCGGCCTGCCAAACAAAGAGGACGTGAAGCAGGGGCTGATCACCTACAAAATTGCCGCCCACGCGGCTGATCTGGCCAAAGGCCACCCGGGCGCGCAAATCCGCGATAACGCCATGTCGAAGGCGCGCTTTGAATTCCGCTGGGAAGACCAGTTCAACCTGGCGCTGGACCCGTTCACCGCCCGCGCCTATCACGACGAGACCCTGCCGCAGGAGTCAGGCAAAGTCGCGCACTTCTGCTCTATGTGCGGGCCAAAATTCTGCTCGATGAAAATCAGCCAGGAGGTGCGCGACTACGCCGCCGCGCAAACCATTGAAGTGGGTATGGCGGACATGTCCGAAACCTTCCGCGCCAAAGGCGGCGAAATCTACCTCAAAAAAGAGGAGGCGTAATGTATAAGCCCGATTTCCCGCCCGTCCCCTACCGTTTAGGGCTCTATCCGGTGGTGGACAGCGTGGAGTGGATAGAGCGCCTGCTGGAGACAGGCGTTCGAACGATCCAGCTGCGCATCAAGGATAAGCGCGATGACGAGGTGGAAGCCGATGTGGTTGCCGCCATTGCGCTGGGGCGTCGGTATAACGCCCGCCTGTTTATCAACGATTACTGGCGGCTGGCCGTTAAGCACCAGGCGTACGGCGTGCATCTGGGTCAGGAGGATCTGGAAACAACGGATCTGAGCGCTATCCGCGAAGCCGGGCTGCGTCTTGGCGTGTCAACGCACGATGACATGGAGATCGACGTGGCGCTGGCGGCCCGTCCCTCTTACATCGCGCTGGGTCACGTCTTCCCGACGCAAACCAAGCAGATGCCCTCCGCACCGCAGGGGCTGACGCAGCTGGCGAGTCACGTTAAACGCCTTGCCGATTACCCCACCGTCGCCATCGGTGGAATCAGTCTTGAACGCGCCCCGGCGGTGCTGGAGACCGGCGTCGGCAGTATCGCCGTCGTCAGCGCCATCACCCAGGCCGCAGACTGGCGTCTAGCCACCGAACAGCTGTTACAGCTGGCAGGAGCGGGTGATGAACGATCGTGATTTTATGCGCTACAGCCGTCAGATCCTGCTGGAAGATATCGCCATCGACGGGCAGCAAAAGCTGCTCGCCAGCCGGGTGCTAATTGTCGGTCTGGGCGGATTAGGCGCGCCCGCCGCGCTTTATCTGGCAGGCGCAGGTATCGGTACGCTGGTGCTGGCCGACGACGACGAGGTTCACCTCAGCAACCTGCAGCGACAAATCCTCTTTACCACCGAGGATATCAACCAGCCGAAAGCGCAAATTACCCGGCAGCGCCTGAACCAGCTCAACCCGGATATTGAGCTGATTGCCCTGCAGGACCGGCTCAGCGGTGACAATCTGCGCCGTGAGGTCGCCCTGGCCGACGCGGTGCTGGACTGCACGGACAACATGGCGACGCGCCAGGCGATCAACGCCGCCTGCGTGGCAAATAATACGCCGCTTATCACCGCCAGCGCGGTGGGGTTCGGCGGGCAGATGATGGTCCTGACCCCGCCGTGGTCACAGGGCTGCTATCGCTGCCTGTGGCCGGATGATGCCGAGCCAGCGCGCAACTGCCGTACGGCGGGCATTCTTGGTCCGGTGGTCGGCGTGATGGGCACCATGCAGGCGCTGGAGGCCATCAAGCTGCTCAGCGGCATGGAGACGGAACGCAATACGCTACGGCTATTTGATGCCCGCTCCAGCGGCTGGCGCCAGCTGGCGTTACGCCGCGCCAGCCGCTGCCCGGTATGTGGAGGCCGCGATGCGCATTCTGTTTAACGATGAGCCGATGAGATGCGACGACGGGCTTACCGTTGCCGCACTGCTCGACAAGCTGCGTCAGCTCAAGCCGGGAACGGCGCTGGCGCTCAATCAACAGATCCTGCCGCGCGAGCAGTGGGAAAACCAGCAGGTCAATGAAGGCGACCAGATCCTGCTGTTTCAGGTTATCGCAGGGGGCTGAGATGTTACGTATTGCCGATAAGGTTTTTGATTCGCATCTGTTTACCGGTACCGGAAAATTCGCCTCGCCGCAGCTGATGGTGGATGCCATTCGCGAAAGCGGCAGCCAGCTGGTGACGCTGGCGCTCAAGCGCGTGGATCTGCGTCATCACAGCGACGCCATTCTGGCGCCTTTACTGGAGGCTGGCGTCACGCTGCTGCCCAACACCTCCGGTGCCAAAACAGCCGAAGAGGCGATTTTTGCCGCGCAGCTGGCCCGCGAGGCGCTCGGCACCCGCTGGCTGAAGCTGGAAATTCATCCTGACGCCCGCTGGCTGCTGCCCGACCCCATCGAAACGCTGAAAGCGGCTGAAAAGCTGGTGCAGCAAGGGTTTACCGTCCTGCCTTACTGCGGCGCCGACCCTGTCCTGTGCAAACGGCTGGAAGAGGTCGGCTGCGCCGCCGTCATGCCGCTGGGCGCCCCCATTGGCTCCAACCAGGGGCTGGAAACCCGCGCGATGCTGGAAATCATTATTGAGCAGGCTACCGTACCGGTGGTGGTTGATGCGGGCATTGGCGTGCCCAGCCATGCCGCGCAGGCGCTGGAGATGGGCGCCGACGCGGTACTGGTCAATACGGCCATCGCGGTTGCCGACGATCCGGTCATGATGGCGCGTGCGTTCCGCATGGCCGTAGAGGCTGGCCTGCTGGCAAGGGAGTCCGGTCCCGGCTCGCGCAGTTTCCAGGCGCAGGCCACCAGCCCGCTGACCGGTTTTCTGGAGGCGATCTCATGAGCACGTTTACCGAGCGCTGGCGCCAGCTTAACTGGGACGACATTGCCCTTCGCATCAACAGCAAAACGGCGGCTGACGTGGAGCGCGCGCTGAATGCCCGCCATCTGACCCGCGAGGATCTGATGGCTCTGCTCTCCCCGGCGGCCAGCGCGTACCTCGAACCGATGGCCCAGCGAGCACAGCGGCTCACCCGCCAGCGTTTTGGCAACACGGTGAGCTTCTACGTGCCGCTCTATCTCTCAAACCTGTGCGCCAATGACTGCACCTACTGCGGTTTTTCCATGAGCAACCGCATCAAGCGTAAAACGCTCGATGAAGATGAGATTGCCCGTGAGTGCGCGGCCATTCGTGAAATGGGTTTTGAACATCTTCTGCTGGTCACGGGCGAACATCAGGGCAAGGTGGGAATGGACTATTTCCGTCAGCACCTTCCCGCCATTCGTCGTCAGTTTGCGTCGCTGCAGATGGAAGTGCAGCCTCTCGCGCAGGAGGAGTATGCGGAGCTCAAAACCCTCGGGCTGGACGGGGTCATGGTCTATCAGGAAACCTACCACGAGGCGACGTACGCCCGGCACCACCTGAAGGGCAAGAAACAGGATTTCTTTTTCCGGCTGGAAACGCCGGACAGGCTGGGTCGTGCGGGGATCGACAAAATCGGTCTGGGTGCGCTGATCGGGCTCTCTGACAGCTGGCGGGTGGATTGTTACATGGTGGCGGAACATTTGCTGTGGCTTCAGCAGCACTACTGGCAGAGCCGTTACTCCATCTCCTTCCCGCGCCTGAGACCTTGCGCGGGCGGGATTGAACCGGCTTCGCTGATGGATGAACGCCAGCTGGTGCAGACCATCTGTGCGTTTCGCCTGCTCGCCCCGGAAGTTGAATTATCGCTCTCAACGCGTGAATCCCCGGCGTTTCGCGATCGCGTTATCCCGCTTGCGATTAACAACGTCAGCGCGTTTTCCAAAACGCAGCCTGGCGGCTACGCCGACGATCGTCCGGAGCTGGAGCAGTTTGTGCCGCATGACGGGCGACGTCCGGAAGCGGTCGCCGTAGCCCTGACGGCCCAGGGTCTTCAGCCTGTCTGGAAAGACTGGGACAGCTGGCTGGGAAGAGTCTCGCAATGACGCTGAAACGTACTGCAACGCCATAAAAAATTGTCGAGGCGCTACGAAAAGGCAAAACCGGGTGGTTGTCAGCGATCGTCCGGTTTTTTATTGTCACACGGTCAGCAACGGATGCTGACCAGGGCGAAAAGCTTCTTCCTCGTTTCGCCCTGCCTCTGGTTCATTGCACAAACGGCTCCTGACAAGTTGAATAAGTGTTTTCTTAATGGTTCTTAAGATAAATCATCCCACCAGAAATCGTGTGCCGTATAATTCACCGCTAACCGCAGGACAGCGACTATGCTGAGAGGATATCGGCAGACGAACAGTATTCACCATCAGGAACGATGTACAGCTCATGGCACTTCACAGCAAAAAGCTCTCTTTTACCCGGCCAATCATGCTCAGCTTTGCGGGGATCCTCTGCAGTTTTGCGGTGATCGCGATCGCGGTAACGCTTTCGCAACGAAAGGATTTTCTTGAGGATTATCATAAGATCAACAGCAATTTCACGCACAACCTGGCGGTGAACTACACCGAATCTATCCTGCGTGAAAACGACTATATCCTGGGCCGTTCCGCGATGTACTTTGCCCGCGACGACAGGCTCAACGAGACGCTCAACGTCAACCCGACGCAGGGGCTGCAGATGATGATGCATTTGCAGAACCTGATGCCGACCGTCTCCTCCATCTCGCTGGCGGACACGCAGGGGCATTATCTTCGCGCACCAGAGGTGCTCCCCACGGAGACGAGTAAAACCTTCGATCCCCGGACACGCCCGTGGTTCGTCGCTCAGGCGGAAGCCAGTATCTTCAGTCACTATACCCGTCCCTATATGGACTACTTCACTGGCCATCCGACTGTGACACTCTATAAACCTTTGATTTCGCCTGAAGGGAGACTGAAGGGAACGCTCGCTTTCCATCTCGATTTGACGTCTATGGGCTTCACCCTGCGCCAGATGGTGGCGCCCGTTCAGGGGGAATTCTTCGTCGTCGAACGCGACGGCGCCGTTGTGCTGCATCCGGATACCGGCGCGCTGTTCAAACAGTACGTGAGCGAAGCGCTGATGGACAAAATGACCAGCGGCGAAGGTCATCTTTACGACAAGAAAAGCAACGCCTGGTATTACTACTACTCGTTTACCAACCCGGACTGGTTTGTCATCTACCGGGTATCCGGTGCGACGCTCACCGATATCACCCGCCACGAAACGACGATCGTTGGCTGGGGGTTTGCGCTGGCCGCCATCATCATCATCCTCTTCGGCTTATACCTCCGCCACGCCTCGCGTTCAGTGCTGATGCACATTATCAATGCCATCAAAACTGGCGATGTTAGCGAGGCGCCGCGCCTGGAAGCGATGCTGAGCCACACGATTCAGTCCAACAAAGAGCGTGAAATGGCGTATGTTCGCCAGGCCACTCACGATGCGCTGACGGGCTGTAAAAACCGCCGCGCGTTCGACAGCGATGTCGCGGAGCTGCTGAATGCCCAGCAGCCTTTCGCGATGGCGCTGGTAGACATCGATAACTTCAAGTCGATTAACGACACGCTGGGCCACCTGACCGGTGATATTGTTCTGCGCAACGTGGCCCGCGAAGGGATCCAGATCATGCAGCCACATCACGTCTCGCTTTACCGGTACGGTGGAGAAGAGTTTGCGGTAATTTTCCAGGCTGAGCAGATGACGTCTGCGCTCTCATTGCTGGAAGCCTGGCGTACCGCAGTTGAAAAACGCGTCTGGCGAGAAGAAAACCTGCGGGTTACGTTCAGCGGCGGTCTTGGGGAGTGGCATTTTGAACCGCTGGAGCAATTTGTCGGAAGCGTTGATAACGCCCTCTATAGCGCCAAACAGCAGGGCAAAAACCGCATTAACCGAACGTCCATCAGCTAATCCTCCCTCTTTCACCCTGCCCGATTCCACGGGCCGGGTACCCGACAATGCAAAATTGTAACCGGTTTCAGAAAATCACCGGTTTCTTTGTGATGCCTGACACACAATCATGGTAAAGCGGTTGTTGAAGCGCTCTGCACGGGATAATTATCAATAAACACATGTAGATCGAGGCTGATTATGAAGAACATTGTTTTATGCTGTGCAGCGGGAATGTCAACCAGCATGCTGGTTCAACGTATGAAAGACGCCGCTCAGAAAAAAGGGGTTGAAGTCACCATTAAAGCCGTTCCGGTTGCGGAGTTTAAAGACAACATCGCGACGGCCGACATCGTATTGCTGGGGCCACAGGTTAAATACGAGCAGGCTAAACTCCAGGCGCAGGCCGACCCGTTGGGTAAAAAGGTCGCGGTGATCGACATGATGGATTACGGCATGATGAAAGGTGATGCCGTACTGGAAAAAGCGCTCAAACTTCTGGAGTCATAATGGAAGACTTAGAAACCACGATTATGGAACTGCTTGTCAACGCGGGCGCGGCGCGCAGTGCAGCCCTGACGGCGTTGCAGATGGCGCGTAAAGGTGATTTTGACGAAGCTGAAAAAGCGATGGAAGAGTCGCGTGAATATGTGAAGCATGCGCACACTATACAGACGCAGCTTATCGGTCTTGATGAGGGGACCGGGAAGCTTCCGGTTAACCTGATCACCGTCCACTCGCAGGATCACCTGATGAACGCGATGGTCATTCAGGATCTGGCGGGCGATATGATTGAGCTTTATCGTCGGATCCCGTTGGTGAATTGAATACATGCAGATGTAAAAAAACCCGCCGAGGCGGGTTTTTTATTTACGGCATCAACGATTACTCGTTGTCGGAACCGCCCAGACCTGCGTTCAGCAGTTCTGCCAGGCTCGCGGATGCATCTTCAGCAGTCACCTGCGGTGCAGCTGGCAGTTCGCCCGCAGCACGACGACGCATACGATCCTGATGGTACGCATAACCGGTACCCGCCGGGATCAGACGACCCACGATGACGTTCTCTTTCAGACCGCGCAGTTCATCACGTTTACCTGCAACAGCGGCTTCGGTCAGGACACGAGTCGTTTCCTGGAACGATGCTGCAGAGATGAAGGACTCGGTTGCCAGAGACGCTTTGGTGATACCCAGCAGATCGCGCGAGAAGGTCGCACCGATTTTGCCGTTCGCTTCCAGTTCGCGGTTAGCGATCTTGACGCGTGAGTATTCAACCTGCTCGCCTTCCAGGAACTCGGAGCTGCCTGCGTTTTCGATGGTTGCTTTACGCAGCATCTGACGAACGATAACTTCGATGTGCTTATCGTTAATCTTAACGCCCTGCAGACGGTAAACGTCCTGTACTTCGTTGGTGATGTAACGCGTTACCGCGTGTACGCCACGAAGACGCAGAATGTCGTGCGGAGCTTCTGGACCATCGGAAACCACGTCACCACGTTCTACACGTTCACCTTCGAACACGTTGAGCTGACGCCACTTAGGAATCATCTCTTCGTACGGTTCGCTGCCATCTACTGGAGTGATAACCAGACGGCGCTTCCCTTTGGTCTCTTTACCGAAGGAGATGATACCGCTGATTTCAGCCAGGATTGCAGGCTCTTTCGGACGACGTGCTTCGAACAGGTCCGCAACGCGTGGCAGACCACCGGTGATGTCCTTGGTACCGCTGGATTCCTGTGGAATACGCGCCAGAGCATCACCCGCACCGATCTGAATGCCATCTTCCAGCTGAACGATCGCTTTACCCGGCAGGAAGTACTGCGCAGGCATGTCGGTACCAGGGATCAGAACGTCGTTACCCTGAGCATCAACGATTTTCAGTGCAGGACGCAGATCTTTACCACCGGTAGTACGTTCAGCAGAATCCAGAACCACCAGAGAAGACAGACCGGTCAGCTCGTCGGTCTGACGAGTAATGGTCTGGCCGTCGATCATGTCAGTGAAGCGGATGAAACCACTCACTTCGGTGATAACCGGCATGGTGTGTGGATCCCAGTTTGCAACGGTTTCGCCGCCGGCAACCTGCTCGCCATCACCTTTCGCCATAACCGCACCGTAAGGCACTTTATAGCTCTCTTTGGTACGACCGAATTCGTCGATCAGCTTCAGCTCGGTGTTACGGGAGGTCACAACCAGCTTGCCAGCGGAGTTAACAACAGACTTCGCGTTGCTGAGCTTGATGCTACCTTTGTTTTTCACCTGGATGCTGGATTCAGCAGCCGCACGAGATGCCGCACCACCGATGTGGAACGTACGCATCGTCAGCTGTGTACCCGGCTCACCGATGGACTGTGCCGCGATAACGCCGATTGCTTCACCTTTGTTGATGATGTGGCCACGCGCCAGGTCACGACCGTAGCAGTGCGCACATACACCAAAGTCGGTGTCACAGGATACAACGGAACGTACTTTCACGGAGTCAACAGAGTTCGCTTCCAGCAGGTCACACCAGTGCTCGTGCAGCAGCGTGTTGCGTGGAACCAGGATGTCTGCAGTACCCGGCTTCAGAATGTCTTCCGCGGTTACACGACCCAGAACGCGATCGCGCAGTGGCTCTTTAACATCACCCCCCTCGATAACCGGGGTCATGGTGATACCTTCGAGGGTGCCACAATCGTCTTCGGTCACAACCAGATCCTGCGCAACGTCAACCAGACGACGCGTCAGATAACCGGAGTTCGCTGTTTTCAGTGCGGTATCCGCCAGACCCTTACGAGCACCGTGGGTGGAGATGAAGTACTGGAGTACGTTCAGACCTTCACGGAAGTTCGCGGTGATTGGCGTTTCGATGATGGAGCCATCTGGCTTCGCCATCAGACCACGCATACCTGCCAGCTGACGAATCTGTGCTGCGGAACCACGCGCACCGGAGTCGGCCATCATGTAGATGCTGTTGAAGGAAACCTGCTGTTCTTCAACGCCGTCACGGTTAATCACGGTTTCGGTCTGCAGGTTATCCATCATCGCCTTGGATACACGATCGTTCGCTGCAGCCCAGATATCGATAACTTTGTTATAGCGTTCGCCCGCGGTAACCAGACCAGACTGGAACTGCTCCTGGATCTCAGCAACTTCGGCTTCCGCTTCAGAGATGATCTCGTGTTTCTTCTCTGGGATGACCATGTCATCGATACCAACAGATGCACCTGAACGCGCTGCATAAGCAAAGCCGGTATACATTGTCTGGTCAGCGAAGATAACGGTCGGCTTCAGACCCAGAATGCGGTAACAGGTGTTCAGCATTTTGGAGATCGCTTTCTTGCCCAGCGCCTGGTTGACGATGGAGAAAGGCAGACCTTTCGGTACGATCATCCACAGAATGGCACGGCCAACGGTCGTGTCTTTCAGGCTGGTTTTCGCAACGAATTCGCCGTTTTCATCTTTTTCGTATTCGGTGATACGCACTTTGACGCGCGCATGCAGAGAGGCCAGGCCAGCGCGATAAATACGCTCAGCTTCTTTCGGGCCAGTCAGCACCATGCCTTCGCCTTTGGCGTTAACACAGTCACGGGTCATGTAGTACAGACCCAATACAACGTCCTGAGAAGGAACGATAATTGGTTCACCGTTCGCTGGGGACAGGATGTTGTTAGTAGACATCATCAGCGCACGCGCTTCGAGCTGGGCTTCCAGCGTCAGCGGTACGTGAACAGCCATCTGGTCACCATCGAAGTCGGCGTTATATGCCGCACATACCAGCGGGTGCAGCTGGATAGCTTTACCTTCGATGAGGACTGGCTCAAATGCCTGGATACCCAGACGGTGCAGTGTTGGTGCACGGTTCAGCAGTACCGGGTGTTCGCGGATAACTTCGTCCAGGATATCCCAAACGACAGCTTCTTCACGCTCAACCATTTTCTTAGCGGCTTTGATGGTGGTGGCGAGGCCACGCAGTTCCAGCTTGCCGTAAATGAACGGTTTGAACAGCTCCAGTGCCATTTTCTTCGGCAGACCGCACTGATGCAGACGCAGGTATGGACCTACGGTGATAACAGAACGACCAGAGTAGTCAACACGCTTACCGAGCAGGTTCTGACGGAAACGACCCTGCTTACCTTTGATCATGTCGGCCAAAGATTTCAGAGGACGTTTGTTAGAACCGGTGATCGCACGACCGCGACGACCGTTATCCAGCAGGGCATCTACCGCTTCCTGCAGCATACGTTTTTCGTTGCGTACGATGATGTCCGGCGCAGCCAGATCCAGCAGACGTTTCAGACGGTTGTTACGGTTGATAACGCGACGATACAGATCGTTCAGATCGGACGTTGCGAAACGACCACCATCCAGCGGAACCAGTGGACGCAGATCTGGCGGCAGAACCGGCAGAACGGTCAGGATCATCCACTCTGGTTTGTTACCAGACTGAACGAACGCTTCCAGCAGTTTGATACGCTTGGTCAGCTTTTTACGTTTGGTTTCGGAGTTGGTTTCGTTCAGCTCTTCACGCAGCTGCTCGCACTCTTGCTCCAGATCCATGCTCTTCAGAAGGGCCTGAATAGCTTCCGCACCCATCTTCGCATCGAATTCGTCACCGAACTCTTCCAGCGCGTCCAGATACTGCTCTTCAGTCAGGATCTGATGACGTTCCAGGTTCGTCATCCCGCCTTCGATAACCACATAAGATTCGAAGTACAGAACGCGTTCGATATCGCGCAGCGGCATATCCAGCAGCAGACCGATACGGGACGGCAGAGATTTCAGGAACCAGATGTGAGCGGTCGGAGACGCCAGCTCGATGTGGCCCATGCGTTCACGACGCACTTTGGTCTGGGTCACTTCAACGCCGCACTTCTCACAGATCACACCACGGTGTTTCAGGCGCTTGTACTTACCGCACAGGCACTCGTAATCTTTTACTGGCCCGAAAATACGCGCACAGAAAAGGCCGTCACGCTCAGGTTTGAACGTACGGTAGTTGATGGTTTCCGGCTTTTTAACTTCACCGAATGACCATGAACGGATCATGTCTGGCGAAGCCAGAGCAATTTTGATCGCATCAAACTCTTCGGTTTTAGTCTGCGCTTTCAGAAACTTTAATAAATCTTTCACGGATTTGCTCCCGTCGGAGTTAGCACAATCTGGTGCCGGGGGTTAACCCGGCACCAGTGACCTGTTTGAGCGAGAATTACTCGTCTTCCAGTTCGATGTTGATACCCAGCGAACGAATCTCTTTCAACAGTACGTTGAAGGATTCTGGCATGCCCGGCTCCATCTGATGGTTGCCGTCCACGATGTTTTTATACATCTTGGTACGACCGTTCACGTCATCAGACTTAACGGTGAGCATTTCCTGCAGGGTGTATGCCGCGCCGTATGCTTCCAGCGCCCACACTTCCATCTCCCCGAAGCGCTGACCACCGAACTGTGCCTTACCACCCAGCGGCTGCTGAGTAACCAGGCTGTAAGAACCGGTAGAACGAGCGTGCATCTTGTCGTCGACCAGGTGGTTCAGTTTAAGCATGTACATGTAACCTACGGTTACCGGACGCTCGAACTGTTCACCGGTACGGCCGTCAAACAGCGTAATCTGACCAGACGTTGGCAGACCACCCAGTTGCAGCAGCTCTTTAATTTCAGCTTCTTTCGCACCATCGAAGACCGGCGTTGCGATTGGCATACCTTTTTTCAGGTTCTCAGCCAGGCGCAGTACTTCTTCATCACTGAAGGTATTCAGGTCGACTTTCTGACGAACGTCGGTACCCAGATCGTAGGCACGCTGGATGAATTCGCGCAGTTTCGCGACTTCTTCCTGCTGCTTCAGCATGGCGTTAATCTTGTCGCCGATACCTTTCGCAGCCATACCCAGGTGAGTTTCCAGGATCTGACCGATGTTCATACGAGACGGTACGCCCAGCGGGTTCAGTACGATATCTACCGGCGTACCGTTAGCATCGTGCGGCATATCTTCGATCGGGTTGATCTTAGAGATAACACCCTTGTTACCGTGACGACCTGCCATCTTATCACCAGGCTGGATCTGACGTTTAACGGCCAGATACACCTTAACAATCTTCAGCACGCCTGGTGCCAGATCGTCGCCCTGAGTGATTTTGCGGCGTTTCGCTTCGAGTTTTTTCTCGAACTCGTGTTTCAGTTCGTCATACTGCTCAGCCAGCTGTTCCAGCTGATTTTGTTTCTCTTCGTCGGTCAGGCCCAGTTCCAGCCAGCGATCGCGTGGCAGTTTGTCGAGCTTCTCAGCTTCAACGCCACCGGCAACCAGCACCGCATAGATACGGCTGAACAGACCCGCTTCGAGGATCTGCAGTTCTTCAGACAGGTCTTTCTTAGCCTGTTTGAGCTGCATCTCTTCGATTTCCAGCGCACGCTTATCTTTTTCAACGCCGTCACGGGTGAAGACCTGAACGTCGATTACCGTACCGGAAACACCGTTTGGTACGCGCAGAGAAGAGTCTTTAACGTCAGACGCTTTCTCACCGAAGATTGCACGCAGCAGTTTCTCTTCTGGCGTCAGCTGTGTTTCACCTTTAGGCGTAACCTTACCAACCAGAATGTCGCCGCCGGTCACTTCAGCACCGATGTAAACGATACCGGATTCATCCAGTTTGGAGAGCGCAGCTTCACCCACGTTAGGGATGTCAGCGGTGATCTCTTCTGGCCCCAGCTTGGTGTCACGGGACACACATGCCAGCTCCTGAATATGGATGGTGGTGAAACGATCTTCCTGAACCACCCGCTCGGAGACGAGGATGGAGTCTTCGAAGTTATAACCATTCCACGGCATGAACGCTACGCGCATGTTCTGACCAAGCGCCAGTTCACCGAGGTCGGTGGACGGACCGTCTGCCAGCACGTCGCCGCGCTCAACTGGCTCACCCAGAGATACGCAAGGCATCTGGTTGATACAGGTGTTCTGGTTAGAACGGGTGTATTTGGTCAGGTTATAAATGTCGATACCTGCTTCGCCCGGATACATCTCGTCTTCGTTAACTTTGATAACGATACGGGATGCATCGACGTACTGAACAGTACCGCCACGTTTAGCAACCGCAGTAACACCGGAGTCAACGGCAACAGCACGTTCCATACCGGTACCAACCAGCGGCTTATCAGCGCGCAGAGTTGGAACGGCCTGACGTTGCATGTTCGCACCCATCAATGCACGGTTGGCGTCATCGTGTTCCAGGAACGGGATCAGGGACGCACCGACGGATACCACCTGCTGGGTGGATACGTCCATGTAGTCAACCTGGTCGCGGCTGAACAAGCTGGATTCGCCTTTGCTACGGCAGGTAACCAGATCTTCTACAAAGTGGCCTTCGTCATCCAGGTTGGAGTTCGCCTGAGCGATAACGTAGTTGCCTTCTTCGATAGCAGACAGGTAGTGAATTTCGTCGGTTACAACACCGTCGGTCACTTTACGGTACGGGGTCTCGAGGAAACCGTATTCGTTAGTCTGTGCGTACACGGACAGGGAGTTGATCAGACCGATGTTTGGACCTTCAGGCGTTTCGATTGGACATACGCGACCGTAGTGCGTCGGGTGTACGTCTCGAACTTCAAAGCCTGCGCGTTCACGGGTCAGACCGCCTGGGCCGAGTGCAGAGATACGACGTTTGTGCGTAATCTCAGACAGCGGGTTGTTCTGGTCCATGAACTGAGACAGCTGGCTTGAACCGAAGAACTCTTTCACTGCTGCAGAAATCGGCTTGGCGTTGATCATATCCTGAGGCATCAGGGTATCCAGATCGCCGAGAGACAGACGCTCTTTCACCGCACGTTCTACACGTACCAGGCCAACGCGGAATTGGTTTTCCGCCATTTCGCCTACGGAACGGATACGACGGTTACCGAGGTGGTCAATATCGTCCACTTCGCCTTTACCGTTACGGATATCGATGAGCTTCTTCATCACTTCGATGATGTCGTCTTTGCTCAGGATACCGGAACCTTCGATTTCGTCGCGCAGCAGAGAACGGTTGAACTTCATGCGACCAACCGCGGACAGATCGTAGCGGTCTTCGGAGAAGAACAGGTTCTCGAACAGGCTTTCCGCCGCTTCGCGAGTTGGTGGCTCACCAGGGCGCATCATGCGGTAGATTTCTACCAGCGCGCTCAGACGATCGGTGGTTGGGTCGACGCGAATAGTCTCAGAGATATACGCGCCGTGGTCCAGATCGTTGGTGAACAGCGTTTCGATACGTTTGTGACCAGACTGGCTCAGCTTAGCCAGCAGATCCAGGCTCAGCTCCATGTTCGCTGGGCAGATCAGCTCACCCGTTGACTCGTCAACGTAATCTTTCGCGGCTACTTTTCCTGCAATGTACTCAACCGGAACTTCGATGAGTTTGATATCATCTTTTTCCAGCTGGCGGATGTGGCGCGCGGTGATACGGCGACCTTTTTCCACATACACTTTGCCGTCGGCTTCGATGTCGAACGACGCGGTCTCGCCACGCAGACGTTCCGGCACCAGCTCCATCTGCAGCTTGTTGTCGCGGATTTCAAAGATCACTTTCTCAAAGAACAGGTCCAGGATCTGTTCAGTGGTGTATTGCAGCGCACGCAGAATGATGGTTGCAGGCAGCTTACGACGGCGGTCGATACGGACAAACAGGTTGTCTTTCGGATCGAACTCGAAGTCCAGCCATGAACCACGGTAAGGAATGATGCGTGCGTTATACAGTACTTTACCGGAAGAGTGTGTTTTACCTTTATCGCTGTCGAAGAAGACGCCCGGGCTACGGTGCAGCTGGGAAACGATAACACGCTCAGTACCGTTGATTACGAAAGTACCGTTGTCTGTCATGAGTGGAATTTCACCCATGTAGACTTCTTGTTCTTTAATGTCTTTTACGGTGCCTTCCGGCGCTTCGCGCTCGTAGATCACCAGACGCAGTTTTACGCGCAGCGGTGCGGAATAGGTCACGCCACGGATCTGACATTCCTGAACGTCAAACACCGGTTCGCCAAGGCGGTAGCTGACGTACTGCAGCTCGGAGTTACCGCTGTAGCTCTGAATCGGGAACACGGAGCGGAAGGCTGCTTCCAGACCGTACTGCCCTTCAGGATCTTGCTCGATAAACTTCTGGAACGAGTCAAGCTGGATAGAAAGGAGATATGGAATGTCCAGAACTTGTGGACGTTTACCAAAATCCTTACGAATACGTTTTTTCTCGGTATAGGAGTAAACCATAGGGTTCCTCAGCTCGCTGACAAGTCGACCCATCTGTCCGACGAAGGGACAGTTTGTGCAACACCATTTTGTGGACCGGAAAATTGAATACTTTCCGCAATACCTGTTGCTATCACGCTTAAATCATTTCGTCGCGATTTACACAGAGCGAGCACCCTGTCGCAATATATTAAGTCGTCGATAGAAACATGCATTGTCAGGACAATCAGCAGTCAAACAGTGTGAAATGCTACTGATGCCTTACAGCGCAAAAAGGCTGGTGACTAAAAAGTCACCAGCCATCAGCCTAATTACTTAGGCTGCAACCAGAAAAGTTGGCTTATTTAACTTCAACTTCAGCGCCAGCTTCTTCCAGAGATTTTTTCAGTGCTTCTGCGTCGTCTTTGCTCACGCCTTCTTTCAGCGCAGCTGGAGCAGATTCTACCAGGTCTTTAGCTTCTTTCAGACCCAGGCCAGTTGCGCCACGTACTGCTTTGATAACAGCAACTTTGTTAGCGCCAGCAGCTTTCAGAATTACGTCGAATTCAGTTTTTTCTTCAGCAGCTTCAGCCGGGCCCGCAGCTACAGCTACAGCAGCAGCAGCAGAAACACCGAATTTTTCTTCCATTGCAGAAACCAGCTCTACAACGTCCATTACGGACATAGCTGCTACTGCTTCAATGATTTGATCTTTAGTGATAGACATTTAAATTGTTCCTGAAAATCAGAATAAGTTTATACGTAAGCAAATGCTTTATAAAGATAACTGCGATTAAGCAGCTTCTTTCGCATCGCGTACAGCAGCCAGAGTGCGAACCAGTTTGCCAGCCGCAGCTTCTTTCATGGTTGCCATCAGGCGTGCAATTGCTTCTTCGTAGGTCGGCAGGGTTGCCAGGCGATCGATTTGCGATGCCGGGATCAACTCACCTTCAAAGGCTGCAGCTTTGACCTCAAATTTTGCATTCGCTTTCGCGAACTCTTTGAACAGACGAGCAGCAGCGCCCGGGTGTTCCATAGAGTATGCAATCAGGGTCGGACCAACAAACGTGTCTTTCAGGCACTCGAACTGAGTACCTTCAACTACGCGGCGCAGCAGGGTGTTACGAACAACACGCATGTATACGCCAGCTTCACGACCTGCTTTACGCAGTTCAGTCATTTTGTCTACAGTAACGCCACGGGAATCCGCAACTACTGCAGACAGCGCGCCTTTGGCTACTTCGCTGACTTCAGCAACAATCGCTTGTTTGTCTTGAAGATTTAAAGCCATTAGCTTTGCTCCTGGATGTTTGCCGGAACTCATGTTCCGGAACTCACTTCACTCTCCCCAAAGGAAAGAGCGTCTTAATACGGTGAGCAGAAACAAGCCAGAGTATCCAAAAATAATCTTAGCGTTCTGTCACCGTCTACGCAGGGGATTAAGTCTCTTGCGAAACACCTGCGGTCTTCGACGGAGGCCTGGATTAGGCCAGGCTCCAACGAACAAATCTTTTAGCCGCTAACTTTCGTTAGCAAACGTGGGGGTAAGATTGTAGACAAAATCACCGCCCACGTAAAGGCATTAGTTTGCAGCAGCGCTCAGGCCAGCCTGGTCAACTGCAACACCTGCACCCATGGTGGTGGAGATGCTAACTTTCTTGATGTACACGCCTTTCGCCTGAGTTGGTTTTGCTTTTTTCAGCGCAACCAGCAGAGCTTCCAGGTTTTCTTTCAATTTGTCAGCGTCAAAGTCCACTTTACCGATGGTGGTGTGGATGATGCCGTTTTTGTCGTTACGATAACGAACCTGACCTGCTTTAGCGTTCTTAACCGCTTCAGCAACGTTAGGAGTTACAGTACCCACTTTCGGGTTTGGCATCAGGCCGCGTGGACCCAGAACCTGGCCCAGCTGGCCAACAACGCGCATTGCATCTGGAGAAGCAATAACAACGTCAAAGTTCATTTCGCCTTTCTTGATCTGATCAGCCAGATCTTCCATACCTACCAGTTCAGCGCCGGCAGCTTTAGCAGCTTCAGCGTTTGCACCCTGAGCAAATACAGCTACGCGAACGGAACGGCCAGTACCGTGTGGCAGTACAGTCGCGCCACGAACGTTCTGATCGGATTTACGCGCGTCGATGCCGAGGTTAACGGCAACGTCAACGCTTTCAACGAACTTAGCAGTTGCCAGTTCTTTCAGCAGAGCGATAGCTTCGTTGATGTCGTACTGTTTGGTCGCATCAACTTTGTCACGGATCACGGACATGCGCTTGGTCAGTTTAGCCATTTCTTAGTCCTCCACTACCAGGCCCATGGAACGTGCAGTACCTTCGATTGAGCGAGTCATCGCTTCAATGTCGGCACCAGTCATGTCGGCAGCTTTGGTCTGCGCGATTTCCTGCAGCTGAGCGCGGGAAATTTTACCCACTTTGTCTTTGTTCGGTTTACCGGAACCAGACTTGATACCAGCCGCTTTCTTCAGCAGAACAGCTGCTGGAGGGGTTTTGGTAACGAAAGTGAAAGAACGGTCAGCGTAAACAGTGATTACGACTGGGATTGGCAGACCTTTTTCCAGGGATTCGGTTTTGGCGTTGAACGCTTTACAGAATTCCATGATGTTCACACCCTGCTGACCCAGAGCTGGACCAACTGGTGGACTTGGGTTCGCCATACCAGCTGCAACCTGCAGCTTGACGTAGGCTTGTACTTTCTTAGCCATTCTAAAATCCTCTGATTGGGTGATAGCGCCTCAGGGAGGCTCCCCGTGAATAAAATTCGTTTTACGGGCCGGGCCCATAAAAACAAAAGGCGCGAAATTGTATTCCAATCTCGCGCCCTGTGCAACGATTAAATCGCCGCTTTTTTGATCGCTGCTTAGGCTTTTTCGACCTGCGCAAAGTCCAGTTCTACCGGGGTCGCACGACCGAAGATAGAAACAGAAACTTTCAGGCGGGACTTCTCGTAGTCCACTTCTTCAACCACACCGTTAAAGTCAGCAAACGGACCGTCGCTAACACGAACCATTTCACCCGGTTCAAACAGCGTTTTCGGACGCGGCTTATCACCCACCTGCTGCAGGCGGTTCATAATCGCATCAACTTCTTTGTCGCTGATTGGCGCCGGACGGTCAGACGTGCCGCCGATAAAGCCCATCACGCGCGGTACGCTGCGCACCAGGTGCCAGCTCGCGTCGTTCATCACCATCTGAACCAGCACGTAACCCGGGAAGAATTTACGCTCGCTTTTGCGACGTTGGCCGCCACGGATCTCAACCACTTCTTCGGTCGGAACCATAACTTCGCCAAATAACTCTTCCATGTTGTGTAATTTGATATGCTCACGCAGCGACGTTGCTACGCGGCCTTCAAAACCGGAAAACGCCTGAACGACGTACCAACGCTTTTTAGGGGCTTCAGACATCTTAGAACCTCAGGCCAGTAATAAAGGAAACCAGGCGAACCAGAATACCATCCAGTCCCCACAGGATCAGTGACATTACCGCAGTCACTGCAGCCACGATCAGCGTGGTGTGCAATGTTTCCTGGCGAGTCGGCCAAATGACCTTGCGGACTTCGGTACGTGCTTCGCGAGCGAAAGCAACGGTTGCTTTACCCTTAGTCGTCAACAGCGCGACACCGCCCGCTGCAGCAATCAGAATCACCACTGCCAGCGCGCGGAGCGGCAGCATCATGTCACGATAAAGATAGTTGCCAACGATTGCCACAATCAGCAGCACGGCAACAGCGACCCACTTCATCGCTTCCAGGCCGCGCCCGCTCCCTTGAGCTTCGGTATTCGCACTCATAAACCAACCTGTCAGAAGAATTCTACAAATAATTTCACCCCGCGATTGCGAGGCGAGCCAAATCGAAATAATCCCTTTATGGATTATACGCTCTCTGCAGAGCCTGTCTCAGCAATGATTATGACAAAAATAATCACTGATGAGCCAGGTTCTGATGTGAAAGCGTGCAAAAAGGGCATCAAATGATGCCCTTTTCATGCGCATTGCGTCAAATGTTATCAGCGATTAGCCAAGAACTTTAGCAACCACGCCCGCGCCAACGGTACGGCCACCTTCACGGATTGCGAAACGCAGACCGTCGTCCATCGCGATTGGGTGGATCAGCGACACAACCATCTTGATGTTGTCGCCTGGCATTACCATCTCAACGCCTTCTGGCAGTTCGATGGTACCGGTCACGTCAGTTGTACGGAAGTAGAACTGTGGACGGTAGCCTTTGAAGAACGGAGTATGACGTCCGCCTTCGTCTTTGGACAGAATGTACACTTCAGATTCGAACTTGGTGTGTGGCTTGATTGAGCCTGGCTTCGCCAGAACCTGACCACGTTCGATTTCTTCACGTTTGATACCACGCAGC
>NZ_JBLKCZ010000034.1:0-27665 GCF_047530595.1 Enterobacter sp. 01-M-02-SI-ECC
CTAAGAAAGTTATTTGATATTAATAATTATAATATTACATTGTAAGTCATGAAAACCTACAGTGAAGATATTTTAATGTTTACAATTGAACTTTACAAAACAATCATTAAGTAAAGTTTAAAATATATTCCTTTTTTATATTGATTTATTATATCTGGATGAGGTTGTTAAAAACATGAATAAATTAAAACCAACATGGCAGTTATTCGAGGAACTCGTTTGTCACATTCTGAAGGCAAACAATTTTCAAATAAATAGAAATAGTTGCAGAGGAGACGAAGGATTTGATTTTCTCGGTGATTTTGGAGGAGAAAGATGGGCTATTGAAGTTAAATTCTACCGCACAGCTCGAGCTCAGCCCTCACTTATTGATGCAGCTGCGACTCGCATTACCAGCAATGGCGTAGCCGCAGGTGTTAACAAAGGAATGTTAGTTGTTTCATGCTTTCTCACACCTGAGTTGCGAGAGGCTCTGGAAAATAAATTCAGTATTACTTTTGTGGATCAGGCTGACTTAAGAATTTGGTGTAGTTCACATCCTGAACTAGCGGAATCATTGGATGCACTATTAGAAGTAAATCTAGATGAAGCTCTTACGACGCACCTTTCTCGTAAAGAGAGTAACTCTATCATTAGAGATATGGCTCTTAATAAGAGTAACCGGATTGAGCGACAAAAAAATAAAGGAACAAAACTTTGCCTTGAACTAAAGAGTATTAAAAAAGGGAAAGCATCTTGGCGTCAATATGAAAAAAAATGCGAGGAAATCCTTAAATATCTGTTTCCTAATGATCTACACGGCTGGCATTCACAAAAAAGAACTGATGATGGTTTAAACCGTTATGATTTTGTATGTCGAATTAGACCCACTACTGAATTTTGGAAATTTGTTATTGAACACCTAAATAGCCGTTATGTTCTTTTTGAGTTTAAAAACTATTTAGGGAAAATCAAGCAAGGCCAGATACTTACCACGGAGAAGTATCTTTTGGAAAAAGGACTCAGGCGTATGGCAATTATTATGACAAGGACGGGAGCAGAGGCACATGCATTAGCTATGACGCAAGGAGCTATGAGAGAACAAGGTAAACTTATACTCATTGTAAACGATGAAAAAGTATGTGAAATGCTTCATATGAAGGAACGAGGGGAAGATCCAACTGATTGCCTTTTCGAAATTGCCGATAACTTTTTACTGACACTCCCTCGTTAACTCATGATAAACACACCAAATAGTAAAAATGTAAAAATTGAATCATCATAGATTTCATTTAAAGCTCGTAACACTATGTAAATTTAATCAATGGACTCCAAGCGGATGTTATGCACATCCGCTTCTTATTGATCGCAGCCTGATGATGTTGCAATAGACCACTTATACCAGAAATAAAATCTGCTGGCAGCACAATGCATTAATCAACGAGAGAGTTATCAGAATTTGTTATTCTTCAAAATGATCTGAGAGATGCGACACAATCCGAAGACGGGCTTGAGCATGCCTAGCCTACTAAAGTCCGTCGTCCGAGGGGCTGCTTCGGATTATAACTTTGTTCTATTTTGTCGACGCATGTTTTCTACTGCCAATGCAAAGTCTGTATTGGTAACGTTTTCCTGCCAACGAGACCAAAAATCTATTGTTGCACTTAACGGTGTCTCAGTTGGAGGGTCAATTTTTATTCTGCTTGGCAGGAGCACCGAATCACCCACAACCATAGCTTCCCCAACATCCATGATGGGAAGTGCCTCTAAGAGACTCTCCAGGCTTTCGGGTAGTAATTTTCGTACTGTTGCCTGGTCATCCGCATTAGTTAAACGCAATGAAATGATGTTGTTACATTGACTGAGTATAGTGGTACTTACATCTGAAGGTCTTTGGCTTACAATCATTAACGCAACCCCATATTTGCGGCCTTCTTTAGCGATTTTTTCAAATGCTTCAACCGCTCTGCGTTCAACTGGGTTACCTTCTTTTCTTGGCAGGTAAAGATGAGCCTCATCGCATACAAAAGCAACTGGCCTACGACTTTCAGGATTCGTCCAAAATTGAACTTGATATATGATGCGGGCAACCAACCCAATGATTACTGGCAATATATCAGCCGGAACTTCTGAGAAGTCAATTACTTTAATATTCTTTTTTTGGTTACCAAAACCCATCAGTGTTTCGGCAATCATACTTAACGAACCGTATTGATTGTATTTATCCGGACTATTGAAAAGAAACCCATAACGTCGATCTTGTAAGCGACTAGCCATTCGGACCAGCAATCTAGAAAACTCACCGTTAAAAGGGCCATTTTTTTCCTTTCCAGCTTGTGCCCCTGGGATTCTTTCTTCATTTAAAAATCTCAACTTTCCAATGACATTATCCAAAGAATACGGAATTGGACTGTCAAGTGTAAAAGCTTGTAACAGATCGCTACGACCATTCGTTTGTAGGAAAGCTTTCTTTTGCTCCGTAATCGCATCTTGCACGATAACTACTTGGTTGTGTGCACTGAATTCACTTCGGTCAACGAACAATGACTGAATTTCTTCCGAATTAAGTAACCAATAAGGCAGGAAGAGGAGTGAGTCATCATCAGTATCAACCTCATCCGGCCCTGGTATTCTCAATTGTTTGGCATAAGAAAGTTCTTTGTACTCACCGTGCAAGTCGAATACAACTAGGTTTGAAGATGGCAGTTTCGAACTCCTTTCCAGAATCGAGGCAACCGTCCATGATTTACCAGATCCCGTGCTACCAAGTAGAGCAGCATGTCGCTGGAACAATTTATTGCCATCAACATAAGCGCGTGCATTCTCATTAAGTTTATAAGAGCCTAGCTCCAGTGAGTGCTCTCCATCACCACATTCAGAAATCACACGCATGAACTCTTCGAGATGGGCATCTTTAAGTACATAACAGGTTGAGTCTATTTCCGGGACGTGGTCTAGTGACCTTGAAAACTTATATTTTTGCTCAATTGCATCCCATCGGGCCCCGCCCATTAAAGTAATCTTGACTGTGTTAATTACAATATCTTCAAAAGCGTCTATCTCGTCTGCTTCATCTTCTTGCACTTCTAGGGCAGGGAGCGGAGCGACTACTGCTTTTATTACTTTATCAATCATGCCAATGAGCCAACATTCAGTTGCTCCGCTTAGTTGGACTGCTACAAGCTGTCCAACTCTAGCCTTCCGCAGATCTTTATCAGTGTTTACCAGAATAGTTACTTTTCTGGTGTCTACTTCACGAATATTTCCAAGTATGTAGCTGTCATCATTAAAAGTAAAAAGAGCCATATTACCCTCCTAAGAACTCATTAGTGAAAACCTCAAAACGCCATAATTCCTTGTCATCTACATGCAGCCAGTTTTCAAACTTTGAATTGTAAATCCTGCTTTTATCTGAATTTGTCTGTTTGCAGATAAGCCACATATTTGGGCATTTAGATAACCACTCCTCGATTCTTTGGTTTGAATCCCGAGTAATTACTAATGCTCGGCACTGATCTTGTTCAAGTTTTTGCCTAAATACGTTATTAACAAGCTGGGAATCGTTAAAGCCAAAACCTAAAAATAGAAAACTTGTATGGTTTCCAACCGCATTATCATATTCAGCCAACTGGGCCCTGTCTTTATGTAATCTCTGATATTTAGCCGTACCTGGAGTGATCATCGCCCGCACAACGCCTTCAGGTTTGTTGAGAATCCAGCTATTACATTCGATAAGATGAGCTTCCCATTCAAAGGTATTTAAAGAGCCATGTGGTTTGTGCAGTCGAATATGTTTGCATTCTATGATTCTTGGTGGTTGTCTCGGCTTGCCAAAGCCTTTATGAATAGATTGAACTATTTTTTTTGCTTCACTCCAATCATAACGTTGAAGAAAGCCTCCGTAGAATCCCGTAATATATGGAATCTTGTGCCGAACAAAGGCGTATTCAGCTAATAAATCGTAATTCGGTGTTGCAACGTGAAGTTGTTTATCGGCCTGTGGCAGAGTTTCAACAAGCTTTTTCAGTAGTGTTCCAGCTGGCCAATCGCGTAATCCTGAAATGATTTGGTGGGCGTGAACGTTATCGTGATACGCAACAAAGCTTGCAGTTAGTTCGACTATACGAGTAGTCAGAGTCTCATCCTTGATGAAGTCCATAGCAGATTCAAAGTCATGGCTACAACCATCGAGAGCGGACACCACTTGCTGCCATTGTTGCGCCTGAGCATCTGTCATACTACTAGTCAACTCGGCTCGAAGGTGACGCTCTAGAGCTGGCATCCCAAAATTTAGATCAAGTGCACATGAAGTTCCTGTACCAAATAATACAAACGGCTTCTCAGTAAAAAACTCTGCAATCGCTTGATATGCAGATTCCTTTGTCAACTCCATGCATCCCCCACTTAAGACATCTAATTTCCGCGCTTACCGCCTAACATCCGCATCATTAGTACTTTATTCTCTTACTTTAAGGCTTCAAGTTTTTATTGCAGAGCAATTATCCAGAACTCTCATTTGTAGAGCTATATCAAGTTTCTGCCAATTGGAGGTTTCAGACCCAAGCCATCAGCCCCGAAACGCTTCCTCTCACAATTCAACGTAGCTTGCTAATTTTGCCGGTTAGCAAGCACAATTGGGTTGACGTCCCAGTTTTCTGGGGCCCCTTAGGGGATCATAAGGTTCTGATGAACAATGCCGATAATGTTTAGATAAGATGAATCTGATGTTTCCGCGTCACTCTCACAGGGACAAACTGCGTTGAATGTCGAAAACCTTTGAGACCCGTTGTGCCAAGCAAATTAACGCCAAACGACAATGACCAAGGCAGGGATGCGCTACAGCGTCCGACTGTGTAAAGGAGAATACATGGCAAGCATTGTTTCGGAGTACCAACGCTTTCTCGATTGTTTAACGCAGCAGGACGTTCCTGATGATGTCCGGCGACTTGCGTATCTGATCTTCGATCATATCCAACCTCTCGCTGAAGTCGGCTCGACTCGCCGGGCGCGTTCAGTTCGTCTTGCCCCCCTAGCCCTAAGACATCTAATTGATCAGCCCATCGCTTACGAAGGCAATTCTGACGCCCCTGAAGCAGGTTCTGCTCTGGGCCGATTGCATCAGCTTGAGGTTGGTCCATTCCGTGGATTCATGCGGCAGGAGATATTTGACCTCTCCCACGATATCACTCTCATTTACGGTGCAAACGGTACAGGTAAAAGCAGCTTCTTTGAGGCTCTCGAAGTGTCAATGCTGGGCACTATCAGTGAAGCGCAGTTAAAGCGGGTGGAGCAAAGGCTTTATTGCAATAACGCTCGTCTCAAGCACCACGATGCGCCAGTGCTTCTTGCCGGTGAGGCTCAGAACTTACGGCCCGTCCAGCCTGATGAATCAGAGTATCGTTTTTGTTTCATTGAGAAGAACCGGCTTGATGACTTTGCCCGTATTGCTGCAAGAACCCCTAGCGATCAGCGACAGCTAATCGCAACGTTGTTTGGTGTAGATCAGTTCAGTGAATTTGTCCGTGGGTTTAACCCATCACTCGATCAAGATCTGATGCTTTCCGGACCAATGGCAGCTCAGTTGGTCGAACGGAGAAAGCAGGTAGCAGCTTCAGAGCAGGTAATTGCAGCACATCCGCAGAAAATAGCTTTGATTGAATTGCAGGAAAATGCGCTTGCGCAGCGCATATCCCCCGAAGCGACCTATCAGGCATGCGTTGAATGGCTGGAAGGTACACAACTTCAGCAGGGACGTCTGCCATATATTCAATCTCAACTTGATGCTATCCCACCACTGGTTTATAGGATTACGCAATCCCGACTGGAAGCGCTTCTCGCTGAAGCATACCGTCTACATGGGAGTTGGCAAGAGACCTCAAGGGAACTTGCATCACGTGCGACCGAGGTATCGTATGCAAAACTGTATGAAGCAGTGCAGGCCTTGGCTGTCGGAGCAACTACCTGCCCTGCTTGTGGTACAAATCTTGATACCGTAGCAGAGGATCCTTTTATACGAGCGCGTACGGGACTTGAAGCCCTGGCGCAGTTGGCACAGATTCAGTTGCGGGAGCAAACATTACGAACAGAGCTGAACGAGTCTCTCCAGCTACTGTTGGAGGAAATACGTCGCACCGTAACGGCAGCAATCGCCGCATGCCCGGAAACCCTTCATGCTGCAGTACTGCCGGAATTACCCCAGACATCAGTTGGAGCGTGGCTTGAGTGCTGGGTTGAAGGAGAGAAACAGCCCTGGAACACACTCCTGTGCATTGCCAAAGAGATTGAGCATATCGATAAACAGTCCCTCGCAGTACATAATCAACGTGGTGCGTTGACCGAGGAGCGGGACCGTCTGATTCAGTATCGGTTCGAAATTGAAAGACTACGTACGCAGCGCACAGCCGCCAACGTTGAACTAGCTGCAGCTCAATCTAATCTGACCCAGTTCAATGACAATAATCGAGATCTGCTCCAAGCCATTGCTGAAGAAGAAACTGTCATAAAGTTAAATCAACGAATTAAGGTAGCTTACGACGGATTCCTACCGGAAATCCAAAGATACATGGCCGCACTACCTGGCATATTGCTTCAGGGATTGGGTGAACAGGCTCGGGATCTGTATAACGCTTTTAACCGAAGCGATGCACCTAGCGATCTGCTGCATGCACTTCATATGCCAGTTGCTGAAAATGGCAAAATTGAAGTCGAATTCGCCGGTGAACCGGGCATTCGTTACGATGCGCTAATCATTTTCAGTGAGGGACATATCAAATGTCTTGGCCTCGCAATTCTGTTGGCCAAAAATATTGTCCAAGGATGCCCGGTGGTTATTTTTGATGATGTGGTTAATGCGATTGATGATGAGCATCGAGACGGTATATGGCGTACCTTCTTTGAAGATGGGCTACTGGACGACAAACAGGTAATCTTGACTTCCCATGCCGAAGAATTCCTCATCCGAATTCAACAGGAGTTAGGTGCAGCAAGGGCAGGAGCCATTAAGCGCTACAAATTCCTACCACACGATGGTGAACACGAACTGCGGGTAGACAGCAATCCACCGAGTAAGAATTACGTTCTGCTTGCGCAGCAGGCTCTAGATGGGGATGAAAAGCGTGAAGCTCTTCGTCAGTCACGTCCCGCCCTGGAAAGCCTTACCGATAGCCTTTGGTCGTGGATGGGCAGACGCGGTGACGGACGCATTGATATTAAACTCAGTGGACCACGTTCGCCTTGGGAATTGAATAATAAATGCTCTAAATTGAAATCGGCCGTTAATCGCATTTCAGGGCAGCATCCCGGGGCCCCGGCTGCAGTTGCTGCATTAGAAAGATTACTCGGAGTCAACGGCTCCAGCATTGAATGGGGATATCTGAACAGCGGCGTGCACGATTCACAGCGAGACCACGAATTCGACCGCTCCACAGTAAGAACAATAGTGGAGTCGATTGTGTCGCTTGATGCAGCCCTTAGCGTCATGAGAAATCAGTAAGTGATACACAGTGAAACTGGTGCCGGGTGGTGTCGCAATCAGCCTCCCTAAACGTAGCTTTAGCCGTTCAGATGCTTGCTGGCTTTCTCGATGAGTTGAATCGGGTTAGCCCCACGGTTCAACTGGAAGCTAGCGAGCACCTGATTATTTGGATTCGGAAAAAACAGCAATGACCGAATTGCTAATGGAGTACAGGGACAACAAATGGGAAATGATATTTTCATCACAAAATGGCATCAAAAAACCTGCAAACTCCAGTCGCAAATTAAAAGTTTCATTAAAAAAATAAGCGAGCAACTTACTTATAAGTAACATCACCAATGGTATTATATCAATGATATTTTTTTACCAAATAAAAAGAAACAGATATGAAATAGCTGCAGTACTACTCATGATAAGCATTGGACTGCTTAATTTGGGGTGGCTGAGTTTAAAGAAAATCCCTGAAACTCCTCCAGGATATTATGAAAATATTGTCATCGAACACCTGCAATTATTCACGAACCTGCGCAACGAGTATCATAATCAGCAACATGAAATGAAGAGTGAAATGCTGTCCAAAGAGCATGCATCTATAGAAGTAGCTAGGATTGCATTAAAATTAAACATATTTGAATCCCGATATCTGGATTTTTGGGTAGCAGAGAGACCGATTATTATTGGTATGTTGAAGCCTTTTGAAGAGCCAAAATATAGAAGCTGGTATGTACACCTTCCTCAAGAAACTCGAAAACTGGTTAACAACATAGCAGATAATCTACACGAGGTTTATCCCAAACTTGCGAAGTGTAATCAAAATGCGGCTAAGGATTATATGGCATTAGTTTCGGGACTGGCGGCACCATCATCTCGCGATAAAGTATCTGCTGCCTTGGTTGCGCAAACCCGAGTAATAATGCGCAATATTTCTCAAGATCAGCATTCTCCATCAGAGATTTGCGATAGTGCAATGGTGTCATATTTTTCTTCGATACAACTGTTATCGAGAACATATAGTGAACTTGCAGATTCTTATCAAGAGCAACTAGAAGCTAATGAATTATTACGTAAAATAGTCAGCACGATATTATCCTTTCTTTTATTTTTAGTTTGCTATAAGTGCCGTGAAAATTTGATAAAAAAGGCAGCAAAATCACTGGGGGTATAATTTTTCTAAACTATTGAAGTTACTGTTATTCGAGTAAGGATTTTTAGGACTAATTAGGCATAAGATCGATTTTTAAATGGAATTTTCTCAAGATGAGCTTGTTAAAAATTTGTTTTTTCCAGAACTATACAAAAGAGATAAGAACAGTCTGGTCAGGTGGGCAAAGAACTAATATTCCGGAGTTCTTCTTCGTGCCGATTACTATTTTTAATGAAGCGACACACCTCTTATTTTTGAAATATAAAAACCACCTCTAAAGGTAATTATCTTTCACATCGCCAAATGAACACTATACCTGCCACCTCTGCTTTATGGATAATTACATTCGTTAGTTCCTGTACTACAGAATCTCAAAGCCATATCGTAATAATAATTATTATCAAGATGCCAAGGGATGATAAACCCCTGATTCAATAAAAGAAAGCAATAATACCTCACTTGAGAGTAACGTTCTTTTTTTACAGATTTATAGCGGAGATAAAGGCTCCTAGCTGATACACTAAAACCAAGCCCCAAATACTTCAACCTTATTTTTTCTGAAATGGTATGACTATTACTCTCCTCATTATAAATTGCAATTACAGGGTCTTCATCATGTTCGCATGCAATATCAAAGGCCCCCAGGGTTCCCAGCCAACTGCCCTGGGTACCACTAAACATGCGTTTATGAAGATAGTATTTATTTATATTTTCAAGAAGGGCTATAACATTCTCCCGAGAAACACCGTTTTTGCATTGAAAGCTTACAAAAACTTTCCGTTCCGCTCCCATAAACCAGTTATCGACTAATCTTTTATAGTAATCAGAAATATTTTTTTGTTCTACGGCGGACATTTTTAGGTCAGGCGTGGGTAAAGTAATCGTATTATTGTTTTTTAGTGACAGCATTACCGCCACTACTCGTTGCAGCATCTTAAATTCGAAAAGCAAACCAGTGCGTATAAGCTGTAACAATTCTCCAGGTCCAGATTCCTTCGCATGCTTATCAATATTTCGAGAGTATTTCCCACATGAAATGACCCCATAACCTACCAGCTCCCGATAAAACTCAAGAGGAGCATCTGCATACTCCAGTGCATAGCAGCATTCGGTCAGACGATACCGGATAAGATACGGTGTTGCTGATAATGCCAGATCTTCATCATTCATGAGATCTTTAATGGTTTGATCAATGAATTCCCCCTCCACACCATTGTTCTCCGCAGCAGTGTAAAGCAATGTGAGACCAAAATTGCTCGCTGTTTGAGTACTCTCGCCATAGTCAGTCCCCTCATCAAAAAACGTACTTACTCCGGACTGTTCAGCATACTCAGTCATCGCTAAAGAAAGTTTGCCATCAACAGACAGAATAATTTCCAGCGCTCCCAGCAGGTAGTGCTTTGCTATCGCAGTCTTTTTTTCCGACATGTTGGCTTCCCGTAAGATCTTATTGATTTTGAGAATAATGCGGGAATACCACTCTGCGATGGGATCTTTGCAAACCTCATTCATCACAATCTGACTAAAGTGAAGATTATCAATGGCATCAAACGCGGCTTTTTGTATCGGAGTTATCGCAGGCATATGTCAATGTCAAAAAAAGTAATATATTAATGACCTTAGATTACACCAAAATACTCACTTACAATCAATTCCTCTTACCAGACTGCAGGCAATCACCGAGCAGTAGTAATCGATAACTTAATCAAAAAGTAATTTCATATAGTTAAGAGAGGAAAAATGAATACAACTATTCAGACAGTGAAAATCCTGCGTATGCCTGCTGTGGTGCGCAAACTCGGTATCGCCCGTGCCACCATCTACGACTGGCTTAACCCAAAGTCACCACGCTATGACGCCACGTTTCCTAAACAACGCCGCCTGGGTATGCAATCTGTCGGCTGGGTGGAATCTGAACTTGATAAATGGATAGAGGAGAATTGCCCTCAGGTTTAATAGCGCCTTTATTCTGACTCTGCATCAGCTATGACAGAGAGTCACGACTGATGCGGAAAATTTAAATTTTTTGTGCATTCTGGAGCCCCCCAATGCCAAAACATGATGATTTTCCTGTTGATGCGTTTCCGCCACTCATCAAAAACGCAATCTGTGAAGCACACGAGGTAACAAAAGCCCCAATCGCTCTGATTGCGGCGTCCGCTCTGGGGGCAATTTCTCTGGCCTGCCAGAATCGTATTGATGTTATACGCCCAGGGAACCATCGTGGCCCCGTATCACTTTTTGTCCTGACTATCGCTGAATCAGGTGAGCGCAAAAGCACCGTTGACAAACTGTTGCTAAAACCATTGCGCGCGAAAGAAGAACAGCTAGAAAATATTCATAATCGGGAATATCAGATTTATTACAAACAAAACCAGATAGCTGTCTCAGTAAGAAAAGCGCTGGAAAACAAGCTTAAAGCACATATTAATCGGGATAAAGATATTACTGAAATAAAATCAGCAATAATGGCCCTTCAGTCTCCGGCCCCCCCTGTCAGACGCAAACTGACGTTCAACGATGCCACACCGGCTGCCATTAAAGCATTCCTTTGCGGTGGCTGGAATGCTGTGGGTGTGATGTCCGATGAGGCAGGAACAATTTTTGGTGGTCATGCACTTAGCGAATTGCCGTTTATCAACACAATGTGGGATGGCGAGAGATTTAGCGTCGAACGTAAAAACGAACCCGACGCGGTTATTAGCGACGCCCGTATGACGTTATCATTGATGGTTCAGCCTGAAGCCTTCCGTGATTACCTTGAGCGTAAAGGCAGCATGGCTAAAGGTGTCGGCTTTTTTGCCCGGTGTCTGATTAGTTTTCCGACATCCACACAGGGTTCACGCCTGATCACCGTACCAGTGACATCGCAGGAACACATTCCTAAATTTCACGACCGTCTCATGGAAATTATTAACGAAAGCCTGGCCACTAACATTAGCGAGCGCCTTTCTCTTAAATTTTCACCTGAAGCTGAAAAAAGTTGGATCAATTATTATAATCAAATTGAAACCAGTATCGGTATTCAGGGCAAAAATGGGCTGAGTGACTTCAAGGATTTTGCGTCAAAGTCAGCTGAAAATATTGCGCGTATTGCTGCATTAATACATTACTTTGAGGGCAATACGGGAGATATTTCTGAATGTGCAACTCAATCAGCCATAGAAATTTTTAGCTGGTATGGCTTTGAGCATCAGCGCCTCTTTACCAAAGTAGATACTGCTGAAACACCAGAACAGGATGCAATGGAACTTCTGACCTGGATTGAGGTTAAGTATCGCGAGCGCCTTTCAGTTGCTCTTGATAAAAACTTTATTCGTCGCTATGGCCCTAACAGACTTAGGACTGGAGGGAAAATTTACATGTTACTGGACTGGCTTCAAAGTCAGCGTAAAATAATTATCTTTAAGCAAGATAATAAAACTTTGGTTTACCCGAGTTGGGCATCCACCCCCAACTATACAGGTCAAACCTTCAGCCGCTTCTGACTCTTTTTGGTTAAGGAAAGGCAGGTATTATATATTTTTCTTGCGTGTTATATGGCCTTACCGGCCAGGACCTGCATTAACTAAGACCTAAGGTTAAACTATATGAAAGGCAGAGGGACGAGCCCTCTGCCTGCGTTACATTTGGCCGGTTCCAATCACTGACGGATTCCGTTGGCTGCATCCAAAAGAACGTCCATCTCCATAGTGCTTTGTGTACTCTTTTGCCAGGTACATTGCTCTCTGACGTGCTGTAACATACTGCTCTTCATGCTCATGACGTTTACCTTCTATCCAGCCACATGGGTGTTCCGGAAAATGAACCAGGCCAGCATAGGCCTCCCAGGGTAATTTCAGCGCACTGCACCAGGCTTTCTGGATAACATTCGCCAGTGAATCTATACCATCGTTGCATTGAGGCTGATAATCTCCCAGCGTATGGAAGGTGTCCTTGTTTACCAATAGCATCACATGGTAATGCCGGTTGCCATCCACCAGGCCATATTCTCTGCACCAAATATAACGTATGGACGTCAGATTCTTACAGGTAAGTCCTGCATGCCTTCGGGCAGTCATCTGAGCATTTGCATGGTATTTCAGCGAATCAAAGAAGCGCGAGATAACGCGCTCATCACGACGACCAGTACCGTCAGTCGGAAACCGCAAATCAAAACGAAATGTAGAAAGCCTGGGGTATTGATCAGTCGCTGCTGCCAGTGTTCGTTCTACGCCATCAGTGTATCGCGGATCGTATGTATATTTCGAATTCATAACTTTAGCCTTAGTATAATTTACATCTGTATCCCGAATAAGTTAGAGACAAATATCATTCATTTTATAATAACAACCCCCAACGGAATTCAATATATTTTCTGCATTACACACTCACCTTCTTTTTATTTAATAATACCAATACGGAGCGACTTATCACCCAACACCGCCACCGGAGGCAATAGAAGCAAGCAAAACCATCGTAGAACACATCATTTTATTTTCTGGAGTTATTTCTTAAATAAAATAAATCACAAGAGAAAGCTAACCATTTACTCATAGGCATTTTTTTGATACTAACTCATCTCATATGCAAGACACGTAAAAAATTACATAAAGAATACACAGTCGGTTACTATGAGATTGCGGCAAAAACTGAAAATAAAAAAATACAGATATATATCACCTTAACGACAACCATCTGGAGTTGTCGATAAGGAGGATAGTCTGGATATTACTGTATTACAGCATCTCTTTGACGGGATGTATGCCCTGGCGGTGGAAGGTACCGCCGTCACGGACTCTGCCGCAGTGCTGGCCGACAGTTACCTTCAGAACGACATGAGTCGTAATGATGCGGCTGAATCGCTGGTGCTGTACGAGTCCCTGAAAGCCTGCGGCTCCGGCTTTTCTTGTGGTCTTACCGGTGGCGCGCTGCTGCCGTTGACCGTCACCGCCGACGTCTGCTCTTCGCTGTTCATCCAGATGCGGCTGTGTGCGGCCGTTGCCATCATCGGAGGCCATGACACTGCAGACCCACGGGTACGCCTGCTTTGCTGGGGCGCGCTGGCCGGGGATGCCTGCTCGGATGCCATCAGTGGCATCATCACCCGGTTACTGACCCGCGCACTGAGCCAGTCTCAGGCCGAGACCGCTCTGCTGACAGTGGTTCGCGACGCATTACTGCTGAAAAGCAGTCAAGTGTTACTCAGGGAAAGCCTGCTGCTCCCGTTACTGGGCGGGGTAATCAACGGTGGTGCCGCCTGGCTCGTCACCCGCCTGACGGGGCAACTCGCCATTCGTCTGTTTATTCCACCGGTAACTCCGCCCTGTGCAGCATAATCCTCTGTATTTCATTTTCGGACATCACCTGTCCGTCATTACTCGTATAACACGCTGATTTTCCTGACGCATCGGCCATGTCCTTACAGGCGGGTTTGTTATCGTTTTTGTCCTGACGATACAGACCTGAATGGAGGGCTAATGGCCGTTTATCGCGAAGATGCTGACCTGCGGTTTCTGGGGCGTTGTGAGAATGAGGACCTGGATTTACTGGTCAGCCTCATTACCCATGACCCACGGGACAAAACCCTGCGCTGGACGGAAACGCTGTCCGGCAGCGACAACTACAAACGTTTTTATCCAGCGCACCGTAATTACTGGCAGGAGATTGCCGCTGAAATCCAGGCCTTTGGTGCCAGCAGTATCGCCAGTGTATTCAGGGGTGGGAAAGGCGTGCTGTATCGGGAAGTGTTATGCGATGTCTGTGACCATACGGGCGTGAAATACAGGAAGGAGGAGGCAACCGAAACCGTTGAGCTCTCCCTGCTGATGAAGATGCTCGAAAAAAGCCTCAGCGAAATGTCCCCGACTGAGCTGCAGGAGTTTGCTGACAGCATGGGTACGGAACTGACCGCACCGACAGCACCGCTGATTTTAATGGCCATACAGACTGCCGTCCGGTCTTCCGGTTTTGCAGCCTACCGTCTGTCGGTCGTGATGCTCAGTACGCTTGCGAAGGTTGTACTGGGGCGCACGCTCCCCATCGTGACTTATCTGACCCTGACCCGCTTTATCAGTGTACTGGCCGGGCCGGTTGGTATCGCCCTGAGCACCGGCTGGCTGATTGCCGATATGGCAGGCCCGGCACGGCGGGTTACGGTTCCGGCCTGCCTGCTGATTGCTTGTCTGCGTCAGCAGTATCTGTACAAATCAATGTAATCAACGGAAACCCTTCAATATGTCTGCGGAAGAAAAACAGCACGATCGCATGGCATCACGGCTGGCGATCATCATCAGTCGCCTGCTGATGGGGGAACGGTTGTCAGTTAGTGGGTTGTCTCAGGAGTTTCGTATCTCGGAGCGCACTCTGCGCCGGGATTTTCGTGAACGCCTGAGCTGCCTGGAACTGACATACCAGCAGGGGTGCTGGTCACTGGCCCACCAGCACGAAGGCCTGCGCACCAACCGGCATATTCTGCACTTTGCACGAGTAACCCGCACGGAGCAGCTGTTCCCGGCGATGGATAATCGTCTGATATCTGTGCTGACTGACAGCTCCGTAGAGCCACCTTTTATCGTCTGGCAGTCTCCACCGGAGCGCAAGCCCGGTCCCTTCGGCAGTTTCTGGCGTATCACACAGGCCATTCTGGAGCGAACTCTGCTGGATCTGACCGCAGAGGGGCAGCAGTACCGCTGGTTCGCACCTTATCGCCTGATTTATTTCGAGAACGGCTGGTATCTGGTCGGAGAGTACGCCCGGCAACTGCAGGTCTTTCTGCTGGAAAGCATTACCGATGTCTGCCTGACACCCAGGCAGTTTCTGCGCAGAAAACACATCGATGCCCTGACCGCCGACCCACATTTCATTCACTCACTGCCGCACTTCCAGTACATCCGCACTGTACTGGCAGAAACGGAAAATTAAGGATAATCATGAAAAAAATCGCATTTTTACTGGCGCTGCTTTCTTCAGCGCAGGCCAGCGCAGCCGTAAACCAGTGGACCCGTACCTGGGTTCAGGGGGGCACGGAATACCGGATACAGAATAAACAGAGTGCTGAACTGCTTCTGACCTGTTCACCGCACGACAATGTGTTCGTCCGGTACACCGCGCCTGATGGCAAAACGCTCACCAGCGGCAATGATGATGGTCGCAGTCTTGAGGCGCAGACAGACAACAGCGACACGTTTCTTATAAACGACACACTGTCTGATGCAGGGGGGAGTAACTTCGAGGCCTTCTGGAATGCAGTCAGAAAATCACAGCGGATTCATATCACTGCGACCGGCCTGACCTCCACAACGTTCACCTTCAGCAATGCCGCCCGGACCCTGCCTGAGTTTGATAAATCAGGCTGTCTGACCCGTATGTGAACCTTTACGACTCCAGCAAATATAAGGAAAAAATAATGAAAACAGCAATGAGTGCCCTCGCCGTGGCACTGATAATTTCACCTCTGCTGCACGCAGCAGAGGCCCCGGTCAGGATTGGTCTGGAGCAGGTTAAAAATCCGTATTACCCGAATCTGCATCAGCAGCGTGTTCACGTTCAGTCGCTCACGGACAGCGTCACCATTAAGGATGTTGTCGTTAACCGGGGGAACTGCCCGATTCAGAAGATGCCCACGGTCTACGCAGGTAGTAAGCCTGTCCCGCTGGTACCGTCAACGTTGCCTTACGGGAAAGAGATTGCCGTCTACATTAAAGGCCCATGCAGTGTGGCGGAGATTAACGTCATCACCAGTCAGGGGGACTGGCTGATGAAGTACTAGTTTCGTCTGAACAATATCTGGTCTGACAATCAGTTGTCAGACCCTGTTGTGCTATCAGTCGTAATATCAAAAAAATCAGGTATTAATACTGCGTATTAATAGCCATTATAAACCCCTCCCCCGTAAGGTCCCTCCCCTTATGAAGGATTCGCCATACTATATATCTCATTACTTCATTATGTTAGCGTCCTGCCACTGCTTGTCTGACCGCTTTGTGCCAAAAGCGGACGCTACGATTCCGCAGTGATTAAACCCCCAACCCCAAAAGACCTGTTGAAATGGGGTCAGCAAAACAGATACATTACGCACGTTGTTACCTTGTATCATCAGGATGCCGTTGACTGTGTTTTTTAGCCGTGAAGTCATTTCCAGAATCGTGCTTATCATCATGGCTGTTGCCGTGCTGAGCAGTTCGCTTATGGCAAAACCACAGGCTGTCTACAACGTCCAGGATACAACGACCATCAGTGACCATCAGCACGATAGCGATGAACCGCTGAATGAGCACGATCCGCTGCTGTTCCACTCGCACGGTAATGTGCACCACCTCAATGCCGATCATTCCCACGATCTGAACAAACTCTTCACCCTGACTGCTTTGCAGGCCTGGAACGCGGGCATACGGGCGACCTTTGCGCTGAGTTCAGAACAAATTCTGCGAATGCCACAGGCCACCCCCGAACGCCCTCCGAGATCCCTGTTTGCGTAATAACTGCTGTTAATTCGTTATTATTCAAACTGTAAGGATTTTGTATGAACACCTGCCTTAATTTACAAGGCCGGTTGAGCGGTGGCCTGTTTTCGACTCAGGCGCGTTCGGCTTGTCTGTTTTTCATATTGTTATTGCTTTTCTACAGCCAGGGTGCGGCCGCACATGGCGTAGCCGAAGGCGACAAAGGGTACATCCAGGAAATCACCGGGATTAACATCATCCCGTTTATCTACCTTGGCGCGAAGCATATGGTGACCGGCTACGATCACCTGCTGTTTCTGTTCGGCGTGATTTTCTTTCTCTACAAAATGCGCGATATCGGGCTGTACGTCAGCCTGTTTGCTATCGGACACTCCACAACGCTGCTCATTGGGACGTTCTTTGACATCAGCGTAAGCGCTTATCTCATTGATGCCATTATCGGACTGTCTGTGGTCTACAAAGCCCTTGATAACCTTGGCGCGTTCCAGCGCTGGTTTGGCTTTCAGCCTAATACGAAGATGGCGACGCTTATCTTTGGTTTCTTCCACGGCTTTGGCCTGGCGACCAAAATCAAGGAGTTCGAAATTTCCCCCGATGGCCTGTTCGTCAACCTGATTGCCTTCAATGTCGGGGTCGAGATAGGTCAGCTTCTGGCGCTGAGCGCCATCCTTATCATCATGAGTTACTGGCGGCAGACGGCGAGCTTTTTCCGCCATGCCTACACCGCCAATGTGGTGATGATGAGCGCCGGTTTCCTGTTAATGAGTTACCAGATTTGTGGCTACGTTTTAGCCTGAGGGAGAAAAGAGAATGTATAACACCGATTTACCGACCCGCGCAGAGCTGCCATCTGCGATGAAGCTGATGCAGTCCACTATCCTGGCGGCTATTGTTGCTTTAACGCTGCTGATAACCATCGTGATGCCTTCAGAATATGGTATCGATCCAACGGGCGTTGGCCGCCTGCTGGGCCTTAAACAGATGGGCGAAATCAAAACGCAGCTGGCGGAGGAAGCCGCCACGGACAAACAGGCGAGTACGAGCCAGTGGGGGCAGTCAACCACTCCGACGAATGAGCGCCCGGTGGCGGATAACCCGCCGACAATCACGCAAAACAACTACCCGGAGCTGAGCGTTCCGGCGACAACTCGTGCGCCAGAAGCCCCAACTGCCGGTTCTCAGCGCAATCAGCTGTTAATTACTCTGAAACCGAATGAAGCGGCTGAAGTTAAGATGGAAATGCGTAAGGATGCCCGGGTGACTTACCAGTGGACAAGCTCTGGACCTGTCAACGTGGATGCACACGGCGATCCGGTTAACGCACCGAAAGGGTTTTACCACGGCTATGGTAAGGGCCGCCAGATAACCTCAAAGGATGGTGTGTTGCAGGCGGCCTTTGACGGTAAGCATGGCTGGTTCTGGCGAAATCGTGGTTCAAAGACGATTACTATCCAGCTTGATACCAATGGCGAATACCAGAGCATTAAGCGCGTAATCTGATTAATCGGGCCCGTATAATGCGGGCCCATCTTATTCATTCCGGCAATACAAGACTTTACACTTTCGCCTCTTACATCCTCCCCGGGGGGATGCTAATCTTTTCTCTATGTTATGAAGACTGCCTGAGAGAAACGCCAGCGATGTATCTGATGTTTAAACGTTCACCCCGTTATATTCTGATGATTGTCATCATGGCCGTTGGCATGATGATGTCGTCGATGGGCACGTTTGCGTCACACGGTACCAACGGCCTGACTGGTTACGAGATGAATCTGCATGATGCAGAAGTCACCATGACAGTGCAGGATCACTCCCACGACTCGGATATCCCTCAGTCTGGTCACGCAGGCCATCATCAGACAGACCATTTCCATGAAACCCCTCAGCAGCCGCCCTCTGTGGAGATCTCCCTCTCTCCTGTAGCAGACAGATGGTTGCCGCTTGCCGATCTTCGCAGCCCGGTTAAGGCCACGGACATCATTTACCGCCCTCCAAGCACCCGCCAGATCTGATGGCTGTTGCCGGTAGCAGTTTGCTTCCTGGCGTTTACCAACTTCAGATTTAGCGGAGAGGCTATGTACACAGACTCCATACAGGCGCGTCGCGAGATTGCGCGTAATTTTACTGAACTTAATTATCGAATTACCCCTCTGCACTGGCAGACACTGTGCATGGGCGTTAATCGCGATCTCCAGGCCAAAAAACTGCGTCCGAACGTCCCTGTTCCTTCACGACGTAAGGTCATTCCGTTCCTGAAAATGATGCACAAAGAAACGGGCTCGATGTTGAAAGCCATTCTTGCCTTTGGTTTCGATGGCCCCTGGACCTCCAGCGGTGGTTCGTTTCGTCTGGCGCGAGAAATTGGGTTCGATATTGCCCACCATGCAAAAAACATTCATCACAAAAACGGTACCGTCACCTTCCTTGAAATTGGTGCTGCCTGGGCAGGTTTTCGTGCTGAAGAAGCGACCAGCCATCAGGCGGCAATTTCCGGACTTGCCCAGAGCTTCAGGGAGCAGCTCGGGGAGAGCGCATTCCTGCATTTCACCAATCTCACGCCATGGCACGAATCGCTGCCAAAGGGGGTGACTGAGCATCCCTACGTGACGGCTGCCGGGCTGTGCGTACTGGAGAAGCAGGGAGTTCGGGCCGGTGAGGTCGATATTATCTACTCTCAGGCCGCAGCCTATTTCGAACAGGATTACACGGCATTCCTTCGCAGCGCAGCCCGTCTGCTGAAAGGGGATGGCGTCTTAATCTTCAATCATGATCCTGTTCTGGCGAGCGCGATGGATGAAGTCGCGTGGGAGCAAGGACTCCGGCTGGTTCGACGTAAGCAAATGGGCGGAATGAATGGCGCGATTGCCCGTTATCACCGGCTTCGTTCATCCCCGGTGAGTCAAATGGTTTTCCCTGGGGTAAACCGTGAACAGGACGATGAAGTGGTCTGTGAATCACTGGTTATGTCGGCACTTCGTCGCAGCGTGGAGGTGTAACGCCCGATATGTTGACGCGCAGACATTTTCTCACCACCACAGGAGCGTTGCTGATGACAACATTACTGCCGGGGGAAACCCTGGCAGCCTCTCTGGCCGAAAAAGTCAGTGATACATGGCAAAGAATTATCGCTCGCCGCACTGCTAAGGAGACGATAACGCCGGGCTGGATTTTACAGTCGCTCGGGCTTCAACCGGGCTCAACGGAACTGCGGAGAGCCATTTTTGAACTGGTCAGGCGAATGCCCTATCAGCTTGGGTCATGGAATAACCAAAGCATGAGCCTGTTTGAGCAGGGTTTTGGCGACTGTCGTCATAAAGCCGCCGCGGCCGAACGATTGCTGGTTGCCGGTGGGATTACAGCAAGGCGAAAACTGGTGCAGTTTGACTGGGCTGACTTGCCCGTTCCTCCGGAAATACTGGCTATTTTGCCGCAAACCCAGGGATTTCATGACACCGTGACTTTTGAGTTAAACGGGAAAACATGCCTGTTTGATGCCACCTGGGATATAGCCCTGCGCGGCGCGGGCTTCCCGGTGATGCCTTCCTGGGATGGCAACTCTGATACCTGGTCGGTGACTTCCCGGATGTCGACGCAGCAAACCGTACAGATGCCACAGCCCGGGCAGGATATTTACAGCGCTAACCAGATGAGCTGGCCTCAGCGCGAGAAAACCATGGCCTTCAATCAGGCGCTGAATAGCTGGCTGGACGACGTTCGGGCTAACCGTGATGACTGGTGCACCATCGTCCATAGCGATGTTGAAGCCACACGGCTGAGTCTGAAAACCTGCCTGGGACTTCTGAGTTAACACCTTTCTCGTCAGAAGGGGCTTCGCAAGGAAGCGGTGATAACACCTTCGACACTTTTTATGCTGCTTCAGGTATAACGCTGGGATACCTGAAGCTTTTTTTATTCAACATATCAGATGGTTGGTAAATCACTCATCCTCCCCACCAGGATAATGCTTGTCATTTTTTCCAGGTCCCTCTATGCTTTCATCATCCCCCCGGGGGGGATGTAAATTTAAGCCAAGAGAATTCCTGATGCTCAATATTCTTTCTAATCGTACCTATCGCCACCTGTTTATGGCACAGGTTATCGCCCTTATCGGCACCGGTCTGGCGACCGTCGCGCTGGGGTTGCTAGCTTATGATCTGGCCGGAGACAGGGCTGGTGCTGTGCTGGGTACCGCGCTGGCTATCAAGATGAGCGCCTACATTCTGGTTGCGCCGGTAGCGGCGGCCTTTGCCGATAAATTCCCGCGTCGCACCATGCTGGTGACGCTGGACTTAGTCCGCGCTCTGGTGGCGATCGCGCTGCCTTTTGTCACTCAGATCTGGGAAATCTACATCTTGATCTTCTTCCTGCAGTCTGCTTCGGCAGCGTTTACACCGACTTTCCAGGCGACGATCCCGGACATTCTCCCTGACGAACGTGAATATACCCGGGCGCTGTCTCTGTCACGCCTGGCCTACGATCTTGAAAGCGTTATCAGCCCGATGCTGGCGGCGGCGCTGCTGACAGTCATGAGTTTCCATAATTTGTTTGCCGGTACGGCAGTCGGATTCCTCGCCTCTGCGGCTCTGGTTGTTTCCGTGTCGTTGCCAAAAATGAAAGCGTTAACCGTCAAACGCAGCGTCTATGACAAAACGACGCGAGGCATGCGCATCTTCCTGAAAACACCAAGGCTGCGTGGTCTGCTGGCACTCAATATGGCCGTGGCAGCGGCAAGCGCGATGGTTATCGTCAATACCGTTGTTCTGGTACAGGCTGACTTTGGTTTATCACAGCGCTCGACTGCCATTGCGCTGGCCTTCTTCGGTGTCGGGTCGATGGTGTCTGCACTGGTTCTCCCGAGACTCCTCGACAAAATGCGCGACCGCATGCCGATGCTTGTGGGGGCCGCGCTTTTGGTGATTGGCCTGGGGCTGGGTATTTTCCTGATGGATTACTTCACTCTGGTTGTGCTTTGGGCATTGCTGGGCGTCGGATATTCACTTTCTCAAACCCCCAGTGGCCGCCTGCTGCGCCGCTCATCAACGGCGGAAGACAGACCCGCGCTATTTGCCGCTCAATTTGCATTGTCGCATTCATGCTGGCTGGTGACTTATCCGCTGGCCGGATGGGTCGGCGCGACATGGGGCACACAGGCTTCGTTCATCGCGTTGACCATCGTAGCGGCGCTGTCGTTGCTCACCGCCGTGCTTATCTGGCGTCCTGAGCATGAAGAATATGTTCAGCTGCACAGCCATACCGACGCCGAAACGAATAATGCATCCACTCATGAACATGATTTCGTCATCGACGATGAACATCCGTCATGGCCGAAGAAAGAGAAGTAATTTCCCTGAAAGACAACCAGGCAGGAGAGGATAAGCCGATAAAAAATGTGACCATAGCGATGATACACATTATCTTATCCCCTCCACCTGGAGAGGATAAGATATGACTGTTCACGCATCACACCCTGACATTATTAAAAGACTTAAGCGTGCCGCCGGGCACCTGAAAAGTACCATCCAGATGCTCGAAGATGAAAAAGCGTGTCTGGATATCGCCCAACAGCTGCATGCGGTTGAAAAAGCGATAACGAATGCAAAGCGTACCTTAATTCATGACCATCTTGATCACTGCCTGGAGGATGCGCTTCATGCCGATCATGCCGGAACTGAAACAACGCTAAGCGAATTTAAAGAGATCACCAAATATCTTTAAGGCAAGCGAAACATGACTGATTTTTCTGCTCTTCTGCAGCAAGGCGTAGCCAATGCCTGGCTGTTTATTCCCAGCGCTATCCTGCTGGGTGCGCTGCACGGACTGGAGCCAGGACACTCCAAAACGATGATGGCGGCGTTTATTGTGGCTATTCGTGGAACGGTGAAACAAGCGGTTCTGCTGGGACTGGCGGCGACCATTTCGCACACCTCTGTGGTCTGGCTCATTGCCATGGGTGGGATGTATGTCAGTCAGAAATTCACCGCTGAATCTGCGGAGCCCTGGTTCCAGTTAATTTCGGCCATCATCATTCTTGCCACGGCAGCATGGATGTTCTGGCGTACCTGGCGCGGTGAGAAGCTATGGAAAATGGAGCAGGAAGAGGAGCATTCCCACGGTCATCACGAACATGATGAAACCCGGATTATAGATACCGGCCACGGCAGCGTTGAACTCTCTATTTTCGAGGAAGGACAGCCACCTCACTGGCGTTTACGTACGCTCAGCGGCAGAAAGTGGGAAGCCAGCAACATTTCTGTAGCCACAAGGCGGGGCAATGGAACCTATTCTCAGGTTTTCGACTTCGTTGAAAAAGACGGGTTTATGGAATCAGCCCTGGCGATCCCTGAGCCACACAGTTTTGATGTGCGCCTGTCTTTAGGCCATCGTGGGCATGTACACGATTATGATGTGGAGTTTCGCGAGCATGAGCACGGTCACGACCATGACCACGATCACTCCGCACTGGAGGGGCTGGATGTTAATTCCCGCGAATACCAGGACGCTCACGAAAAAGCCCATGCGAACGACATCAAGAAACGTTTTGCCAATCGCAGCGTAACCACCGGGCAGATTATCCTGTTTGGGCTGACCGGCGGACTTATTCCTTGCCCGGCGGCCATCACCGTTCTGCTGCTCTGCATCCAGGTGAAGGAATTTACGCTCGGTGCCGCGCTGGTACTGTGTTTCAGCATCGGCTTAGCAATTACGCTGGTTTCTGTGGGTGCAGCTGCGGCGTTTAGCGTTCGCCAGGCAACCAAACGCTGGAGTGGCCTGGATACTCTGGCACGCCGTGCCCCATACTTCTCAAGCGTACTGATAGCCCTGGTCGGCATTTACATGGGCTACCATGGCTGGATCGGCGTTACCCGCTGATTTTCTCTTGTAAAAGCCACATGCCTGAACCCACCAATTGGTGGGTTTTTTATCTCTGAAGCCTGTCACATTTTCATCCCCCACAGGGGATTGCAATTGAGCTTTTATAGCCGCTCATTTATTATAAAGGCATCCCCCCTGGGAGGATGTGAAATCATAAATGGAACCTGCTATGCAAAAACAATACTTCAGTCAGATTCGTCGCCAGCTCGTCAACGTCACCGGCGTGTTGCTCGCTTCATTCATCGTCATTCCAGCCCTGGCAGCGCAAGGCGGTTTCTCCGCAGAGAAAGAGCCAGTCGCCACTGAACGCATGTATGCCGGTCATAAGGTTCAGCAGGAAAACAGTCAAAGCCGCATTCAGGCCGTGCCGTCGATGCACGAAGGGGCGTGGATCACACTGGAAGGCAATGTCATCAGCCAGCAGCAGGAAGAGTGGTATACGTTCCGCGATCCAACCGGAACCATCAAAGTTCGTATTCCACAGAAAGTCTGGAACGGGCAGCACTTCGATGCGCAGGATTTGGTGCGTGTGAGCGGGCAGATAAGCCGTGAGAATGGCACTACGAGCCTGAACGTTGAGGTGATCAAAAAGCCTTAAATTTGAAGGATCATGAGTATGACGAACTACATTGTCCAGTTCATATGTAGTTCGTCATTTGAATGTCCGTTGATCGCTCATAGCAGACATTAGCTAGCTGTTGCATCCCCCAACAACAAAGAGTTTTCCCCTGCAACACCAAATCAATGCAGAAAGGCCGCGATTCTTTACCGGAAGCGCGGCCTTTCTGCATTTATGCCATTAACCACAAAGGAGTTTTATCATGAAATTAGCCAGCCGCTTCGGACGGATTAACCAGATTCGCCGCGACCGCCCACTGACAAATGACGAGTTGATGGTCCATGTACCCAGTGTATTTAGTACTGACAAGCACGAATCCCGCTCGGATCGCTACACCTACATCCCGACCATTACCCTGCTTGATAGCCTCCAGCGTGAAGGCTTTCAGCCGTTCTTTGCCTGCCAGACCCGAGTGCGTGACCAGAGCAAGCGAGAGCACACGAAACACATGCTGCGCCTGCGCCGGGTAGGGCAAATAACCGGTAAGCAGGTACCGGAAATCATTCTGCTCAACAGCCATGACGGCTCCAGCTCATATCAGATGTTGCCGGGGCTATTTCGTGCAGTCTGCCAGAACGGGCTGATTTGCGGTGAGAGTTTTGGTGAGGTACGTGTGCCACATAAAGGCAATGTGGTGGAGAAAGTCATTGAAGGGGCTTACGAAGTGCTGGGGATATTTGACCGGGTGGAGGAGAAGCGGGATGCCATGCAGTCGCTTTTGTTACCTCCACCAGCACAGCAGGCGATGGCAAAAGCGGCATTAACCTATCGCTTTGGTGAAGAGCATCAGCCGGTGACGGAATCGCAAATCCTTTCCCCGCGCCGCTGGCAGGATGATAGCAACGACCTATGGACCACTTACCAACGCATTCAGGAGAACTTGATAAAAGGCGGACTGTCAGGACGAACGACGAAAGGTCAGCGTGCTCAAACCCGTGCTGTCAAAGGTATCGACGGAGACGTAAAGCTCAATCGCGCTCTGTGGGTGATGGCTGAAAATATGCTTCAACTTGCTTCATAAACGACTTTAACTATTACCTCCAAGGCCCTGTCATGTCAGAGATAAATCTACCTCCTGATCTTCCGGTAACTGAAGCACGCACCATTCGTCGCGCTCTCCGCTTACTGGAAAAATATCAGCGCCAGCCTGGCGAACAATTTAATTCCACTACCTTCACCAAAACCTGGCTACAACTGCGTCTTGCTCTGCAGGAGCGCGAAGTTTTTCTTGTTTTATATCTCGATAATCAGAACCGTCTTCTGGAATGCGAGACGCTCTTTACGGGCACGATTAACCATACCGAAGTCCATCCACGCGAAGTGGTGAAACTGGCACTACGCCATAACGCTGCCGCTGTGATTCTGGCCCATAACCATCCATCCGGAGAGACAGAACCGAGTAAACAGGATCGAAACATCACTCAACATCTGGTGAACGCGCTGGCTATGGTAGAGGTGCGGGTGCTGGACCATCTTATTGTTGGCATCGATGTGCTTTCTTTTGCTGAACGTGGCTGGCTATGAGGCTAACCATGAAAATCATCGATAAAAAGGCCGCGATGGCGATTCAGCGACAGCATCCGGATTCCCGGATCTTTCGCTACTGCACGGGCAAATACCAGTGGCACGGCAGCGCCAGTCATTATACCGGTCAGGATGTCGCGGAGATTTCCGGTGTGCTGGCGGTTTACGCAGAACGCCGTCGTGACAACCACGGTCCGTATACACGCCTGATGTGCATCACCACCAACTGACACTAAATAAGGAGTAGAAAAATGCAAAATTCATGGGGACTGAAGCGCGACATCTCGCCGTGCTTCGGTGCAAGGCTTGTGCAGGAAGGCTGTCGCCTGCATTTTCTGGCGGACCGTGCAGGTATTAGTGGTACGTTTAACGAGGAGGAGGCACTGCGTCTGGATCAGGCATTTCCGCTAGTGATGAAACAGCTTGAATTGATGCTGACAACCGGTGAACTAAATCCGCGCCATCAGCATTGCGTCACGTTGTATCATAACGGACTAACTTGTGAAGCTGACACTCTCGGCTCTCATGGCTATGTTTACATCGTTATTTATCCTCAGGCATTTGCAACCAGGTAACACCTTCTCTTCTTTTATCAGGATCCAACTCATGCAAATTTTCATCTGTACCGGCCACGGTGCCGGTTTCGTCACGCCTGTCGCCCGTAATGGTGTGGCAGCAGTTGTTAACGTATCTGCTGGAGCACCACTACGGCCTCACACTCAACGACACACCATTTCATGACGACACGGCCATTGAGGAGCATATCGATGCGGGGATAACGCTTGCCGATGCTGTTAATTTCCTGGTCGAAAAGTACGAACTGGCTCGTATCGACCGCAAGGGATTTACATGGCGAGAGCAACCCCCCTTCATTACTGCAACGGATATTCTGCGTGCCAAAAAGAACATCGGGCTGTTGCCCAGATCTTAAATTTTTCTAAGTACATGCTGCTCATGTGTTGCTATTTCCGCTACAGTAGCGGAAATAGCAACGGCATCGCATCTGACATTAAAAAAAATCAAATAAATATTGATAATATTTCTCATTTTACCATGAGCAAAGATCGAAGCCTTATGAGTCCCTAAGTGCTGTAAACCAATCTCTCATTTCTCACCAAAAGAAGATGGTAAAAATTTTAGGCACCTTCTTAGGCACCAACGAAAAGTTGAATTAGACATTAATTCAATAAATTCATTTAATTACAAACTCAATTCAGACTCCGCCAGCCCACCACTTTTTAGTTGTTTGAAGTACAATGAAGTCTACTAAGCCCGCATGGAACCAGTCTTGCGGGCTTTTTTACGTCTATTGTAGTCTAGTGAGAATTGCTGAGAACTATCACTTATGGCACCCTGAATGGGACCCACAACGAAGGGTCCTAAAATCGAGGGTCCCAAAATGGCAAAAATCGCTAAGAAGCTCACTGACACTGAAATCAAAAACACCAAGCCAGCCGACAAAGAAATCAACTTGTTTGACGGTGATGGTTTGATCCTACGAATCGCTCCAGTGACCTGCTCCCCGTTGATTAGTACACCCCGATGTTAGTAATGTCTTCATAAGCCACATGAGGACATCCCCATGAAGAAGCGTTTTTCCGACGAACA
>NZ_JBLKCZ010000035.1:0-26337 GCF_047530595.1 Enterobacter sp. 01-M-02-SI-ECC
CCACAGTTCTACTTCCGTACAACTGACGTGACCGGTACCATCGAACTGCCAGAAGGCGTTGAGATGGTAATGCCAGGCGACAACATCAAGATGGTTGTGACTCTGATCCACCCAATCGCGATGGATGACGGTCTGCGTTTCGCAATCCGTGAAGGCGGCCGTACCGTTGGCGCGGGCGTTGTTGCTAAAGTTCTGGGCTAATTAATTATCCCCGAATAAAAAAAGGACGCTTCGGCGTCCTTTTTTGTTTTCTGCTGCTCAGGCATTGTCACAAAATTACGCATTTTTTGCCTGCTCCCGCCCTGTATTGTGGCGTTTGTGCTATTGTAATCATAACCATTCTCACTTACACTTTGCGCATAATTTGAACGGGAGTCTCTATGTACGTTTGTTTATGTAATGGTGTAAGCGACAAGAAAATACGTCAGGCCGTTCGTCAGTTTCAGCCTCAGTCATTTCAGCAGCTACGCAAATTTGTTCCAGTGGGAAATCAATGCGGTAAATGTGTACGTGCTGCGCGAGAGATCATGCAGGACGAATTGATGCAGATCCCGGAATACAAAGAGATCGCGTAAGCGCCCATCTTTTTTTTGACATCCCTGTAGCCCGATCTACGCTTCAATGAGTGGAAGCGGAGGGACTATATAATGAAAGGTGATGTTAAAATCATAAGTTATCTCAATAAATTATTGGGAAATGAGCTTGTCGCAATTAACCAGTACTTTCTTCACGCGAGAATGTTCAAAAACTGGGGGCTTAAACGTCTGAACGACGTTGAGTACCATGAATCGATCGATGAAATGAAGCACGCTGATAAATATATCGAGCGTATTTTATTCCTTGAAGGCATTCCAAACCTGCAGGATCTCGGAAAGCTGGGCATCGGAGAAGATGTCGAAGAGATGCTGCGTTCCGACCTCAGGCTGGAACTTGAAGGTGCCAAAGATCTCCGTGAAGCCATTGCCTATGCCGACAGCGTACATGACTACGTCAGTCGCGATATGATGATTCAGATCCTGGCCGATGAAGAAGGTCATATTGACTGGCTGGAAACGGAGCTGGATCTGATTGCTAAAATCGGTCTGCAGAACTACCTTCAGTCGCAGATTAAAGTGGAAGAGTAACCACCGTCTTCCAGCCTACGCATAAACCCGCTGCTGCCAGAAATGGCCCAAAAGGCAGTGGGTTTTTTAATGCTCCCTTATCGCCGGTGAGTAACGAAAACACAAGAATGCTAAGTAGAGCCATAAGCGCAGCGAGTAACGCCAGCGTAGGCACTATGCACCAGCCATGCCACGCACCAAGCGCCGCCAGGTATTTTACATCGCCGTATCCCATCCCTTCACGCCGGCAGATAAACCGATATCCCCAGTAAATAACGGCAAAGCCGACATATCCAGCCATCGCACCCACCACTGCACTTGGCAGAAAATCAGGTTGGACACAGAGCTGGAAGAGCAGGCCCGCCCATAGCAGCGGGCAGAGAAATTTATCGGGAAGCAGTCCGTAGCGAATATCCGCATGTACAAGAAAGGCAGTCAGCGAAAAATAGATCAGCAAAAAGAGGAGGGTGGTTAACATGGCAAAGGCCTCAAAGGGGTTTGAGCGCATCCTCGCTATAATCGGCCTGGTCGGCAATCTATAAAAACGACACTTGCGTAGGGGCTCGAGACAAAGCCTTGAGAAGGGATACATTGCGTAAAAAGTTGCGCGCCCTTACCCATACTGCGCCTCTGGCGCTTAATTTCTAAACGGCACTTGCGTCTTGTCCAGATTTACGTATAATGCGCGGGCTTGTCGTAATTGACGGCGGGTTCAATCAGAACCAGAGTAGCTCATTTTGTTACTCAACAATGCTCCCAATTGGGGAGCTACGTAAGAACGGTTACACTCTCCCATCAATCGTAATGGGTTTGAGGAGTAATCATTTTCGTTTATAAAATAATTGGAGCTCTGGTCTCATGCAGAACCAAAGAATCCGTATCCGCCTTAAAGCGTTTGATCATCGTCTGATCGATCAATCAACCGCGGAAATCGTCGAGACTGCTAAGCGCACTGGTGCGCAAGTCCGTGGTCCGATCCCGCTGCCGACCCGCAAAGAGCGCTTCACCGTTCTGATCTCTCCGCACGTCAACAAAGACGCGCGCGATCAGTACGAAATCCGCACTCACAAGCGTCTGGTTGACATCGTTGAGCCAACTGAGAAAACCGTTGATGCTCTGATGCGTCTGGATCTGGCTGCCGGTGTAGACGTGCAGATCAGCCTGGGTTAATCAGGTCATCGAGCGATTGAGAGGTTGAAACAATGATTGGTTTAGTCGGTAAAAAAGTGGGTATGACCCGCATCTTCACTGAAGATGGCGTTTCTATCCCAGTAACCGTAATCGAAGTTGAAGCAAACCGCGTTACTCAGGTTAAAGATCTGGCTAACGATGGCTACCGCGCTATTCAGGTTACCACTGGTGCTAAAAAAGCTAACCGTGTAACCAAACCAGAAGCGGGTCACTTCGCTAAAGCTGGCGTAGAAGCTGGCCGTGGTCTGTGGGAATTCCGTCTTGCTGAAGGCGAAGAGTTCACCGTAGGTCAGGACATTAGCGTTGAGCTGTTTGCTGACGTTAAAAAAGTTGACGTAACCGGTACCTCTAAAGGTAAAGGTTTTGCTGGTACCGTTAAGCGCTGGAACTTCCGTACCCAGGACGCTACCCACGGTAACTCCTTGTCTCACCGCGTTCCGGGTTCTATCGGTCAGAACCAGACTCCGGGCAAAGTGTTCAAAGGCAAGAAAATGGCAGGTCAGCTGGGTAACGAACGTGTAACCGTTCAGAGCCTGGACGTAGTACGTGTTGACGCTGAGCGCAACCTGCTGCTGGTTAAAGGTGCAGTTCCGGGTGCAACCGGTAGCGACCTGATCGTTAAACCAGCTGTGAAGGCGTAAGGGGATAGCAATGGAATTAGTATTGAAAGACGCGCAGAGCGCGCTGACTGTTTCCGAAACTACCTTCGGTCGTGATTTCAACGAAGCGCTGGTTCACCAGGTTGTTGTTGCTTATGCAGCTGGTGCTCGTCAGGGTACTCGTGCTCAGAAGACTCGTGCTGAAGTAACTGGTTCTGGCAAAAAGCCATGGCGCCAGAAAGGTACCGGCCGTGCGCGTTCAGGTTCTATCAAGAGCCCGATCTGGCGTTCAGGTGGCGTGACCTTCGCTGCGCGTCCACAGGACCACAGTCAAAAAGTTAACAAAAAGATGTACCGCGGCGCGCTGAAAAGCATCCTGTCCGAACTGGTACGTCAGGATCGTCTGATCGTTGTCGAGAAGTTCTCTGTTGAAGCGCCTAAAACTAAGCTGCTGGCACAGAAACTGAAAGACATGGCTCTGGAAGATGTGCTGATCATCACCGGTGAGCTGGACGAGAACCTGTTCCTGGCCGCACGTAACCTGCACAAGGTTGACGTACGCGATGCGACTGGTATCGACCCGGTTAGCCTGATCGCCTTCGACAAAGTCGTAATGACTGCTGATGCTGTTAAGCAAGTTGAGGAGATGCTGGCATGATTCGTGAAGAACGTCTGCTGAAGGTGCTTCGCGCACCGCACGTTTCTGAAAAAGCGTCTACTGCGATGGAAAAAACAAACACCATCGTTCTCAAAGTTGCTAAAGACGCGACCAAAGCAGAGATCAAAGCTGCTGTGCAGAAACTGTTTGAAGTCGAAGTCGAAGTCGTTAACACCCTGGTAGTTAAAGGGAAAGTTAAACGTCACGGACAGCGTATCGGTCGTCGTAGCGACTGGAAAAAAGCTTACGTCACCCTTAAAGAAGGCCAGAACCTGGACTTCGTTGGCGGCGCTGAGTAAGTCGGAGGAGTAATACAATGGCAGTTGTTAAATGTAAACCGACATCTCCGGGTCGTCGCCACGTAGTTAAAGTGGTTAACCCTGAGCTGCACAAGGGCAAACCTTTTGCTCCGTTGCTGGAAAAAAACAGCAAATCCGGTGGTCGTAACAACAATGGCCGTATCACCACTCGTCACATCGGTGGTGGCCACAAGCAGGCTTATCGTATTGTTGACTTCAAACGCAACAAAGACGGTATCCCAGCAGTTGTTGAACGTCTTGAGTACGATCCGAACCGTTCCGCGAACATCGCGCTGGTTCTGTACAAAGACGGCGAACGCCGTTACATCCTGGCCCCTAAAGGCCTGAAAGCTGGCGACCAGATTCAGTCTGGCGTTGATGCTGCAATCAAAGCAGGCAACACCCTGCCGATGCGCAATATCCCGGTTGGTTCTACCGTTCATAACGTAGAAATGAAACCAGGTAAAGGCGGTCAGCTGGCACGTTCCGCTGGTACTTACGTTCAGATCGTTGCTCGTGATGGTGCTTATGTCACCCTGCGTCTGCGTTCTGGTGAAATGCGTAAAGTCGAAGCAGACTGCCGCGCTACTCTGGGCGAAGTTGGCAATGCTGAGCATATGCTGCGCGTTCTGGGTAAAGCAGGTGCTGCACGCTGGCGTGGTGTTCGTCCTACCGTTCGCGGTACTGCGATGAACCCAGTCGACCACCCACATGGTGGTGGTGAAGGTCGTAACTTTGGTAAGCACCCGGTAACTCCGTGGGGCGTTCAGACCAAAGGTAAGAAGACCCGCAGCAACAAGCGTACTGATAAATTTATCGTACGTCGCCGTAGCAAATAATTTTAGAGGATAAGCCATGCCACGTTCTCTCAAGAAAGGTCCTTTTATTGACCTGCACTTGCTGAAGAAGGTAGAGAAAGCGGTGGAAAGCGGAGACAAGAAGCCCCTGCGCACTTGGTCCCGTCGTTCAACGATCTTTCCTAACATGATCGGTTTGACCATCGCTGTCCATAATGGTCGTCAGCACGTTCCAGTCTTTGTTACCGACGAAATGGTTGGTCACAAACTGGGTGAATTCGCACCGACTCGTACTTATCGCGGCCACGCTGCTGATAAAAAAGCGAAGAAGAAATAAGGTAGGAGGAAGAGATGGAAACTTTAGCTCAACATCGCCATGCTCGTTCTTCTGCTCAGAAGGTTCGCCTTGTTGCTGACCTGATTCGCGGTAAGAAAGTGTCGCAGGCCCTGGACATCCTGACCTATACCAACAAGAAAGCTGCGGTATTGGTCAAGAAAGTACTGGAATCTGCCATTGCTAACGCTGAACACAACGATGGCGCTGACATCGACGATCTGAAAGTCGCGAAAATTTTCGTAGATGAAGGCCCAAGCATGAAGCGCATTATGCCGCGTGCGAAAGGTCGTGCAGATCGCATCCTGAAGCGCACCAGCCACATTACTGTGGTTGTGTCCGATCGCTGAGACTCTGGAGACTAGCAATGGGTCAGAAAGTACATCCTAATGGTATTCGCCTGGGTATTGTAAAACCATGGAACTCTACCTGGTTTGCGAACACCAAAGAATTCGCTGACAACCTGGACAGCGATTTTAAAGTACGTCAGTACCTGACTAAGGAACTGGCTAAAGCGTCTGTATCTCGTATCGTTATCGAGCGTCCAGCGAAGAGCATCCGTGTGACTATTCACACTGCTCGTCCTGGCATCGTTATCGGTAAGAAAGGCGAAGACGTAGAAAAACTGCGCAAGGTCGTAGCGGATATCGCTGGCGTTCCTGCACAGATCAATATCGCTGAAGTTCGTAAGCCTGAACTGGACGCTAAATTGGTTGCTGACAGCATCACTTCACAGCTGGAACGTCGTGTTATGTTCCGTCGTGCTATGAAGCGTGCTGTACAGAACGCAATGCGTCTGGGCGCTAAAGGTATCAAAGTTGAAGTTAGCGGCCGTCTGGGCGGCGCGGAAATCGCACGTACCGAATGGTACCGCGAAGGTCGCGTACCGCTGCACACTCTGCGTGCTGACATCGACTACAACACCTCTGAAGCGCACACCACTTACGGTGTAATCGGCGTTAAGGTATGGATCTTCAAAGGTGAGATCCTGGGTGGTATGGCTGCTGTTGAACAACCGGAAAAACCGGCTGCTCAACCTAAAAAGCAGCAGCGTAAAGGCCGTAAATAAGGAGCGTCGCTGATGTTACAACCAAAGCGTACAAAATTCCGTAAAGTGCACAAAGGCCGCAACCGTGGTCTGGCGCAGGGTACGGATGTTAGCTTCGGCACTTTCGGTCTGAAAGCTGTTGGCCGTGGTCGTCTGACTGCACGTCAGATCGAAGCAGCACGTCGTGCAATGACCCGTGCAGTTAAGCGTCAAGGTAAGATCTGGATCCGTGTATTCCCGGACAAACCGATCACCGAGAAGCCACTGGAAGTTCGTATGGGTAAAGGTAAAGGTAACGTGGAGTACTGGGTTGCCTTGATCCAACCGGGCAAAGTCCTTTATGAAATGGACGGTGTTCCGGAAGAGCTGGCCCGTGAAGCCTTCGGCCTGGCAGCAGCGAAACTGCCTATCAAAACCACCTTTGTAACTAAGACGGTGATGTAATGAAAGCAAAAGAGCTGCGTGAAAAAAGCGTTGAAGAGCTGAACGCTGAGCTGCTGAACCTGCTGCGTGAGCAGTTCAACCTGCGTATGCAGGCTGCAAGTGGCCAGCTGCAACAGACTCACCTGCTGAAGCAAGTGCGTCGCAATGTTGCACGCGTTAAGACTTTACTGACTCAGAAGGCGGGTGCGTAATGACCGATAAAATCCGTACTCTGCAAGGTCGTGTTGTTAGCGACAAAATGGAGAAATCCATTGTTGTAGCTATCGAACGTATTGTGAAACACCCGATCTACGGTAAATTCATCAAGCGTACGACCAAACTGCACGTACATGACGAGAACAACGAATGTGGTATCGGCGACAAGGTTGAAATCCGTGAATGCCGTCCACTGTCCAAGACTAAGTCCTGGACGCTGGTTCGCGTTGTAGAGAAAGCGGTTCTGTAATACAGTACGCCTTCTCAATACGAATAAACGGCTCAGCGATGAGCCGTTTATTTTTTCTACCCATATTGCAGAAGCGGTGTTATAATGCCGCGCCCTCGATATGGGGCTTTTTAACGGCTCTGATTTTAGAGTCTCAGGTAGTAGTTGACATTAGCGGAGCACTAAAATGATCCAAGAACAGACTATGCTGAACGTCGCCGACAACTCCGGTGCACGTCGCGTAATGTGTATCAAGGTTCTGGGTGGCTCGCACCGTCGCTACGCAGGCGTAGGCGACATCATCAAGATCACCATCAAGGAAGCAATTCCACGTGGTAAGGTCAAAAAAGGTGATGTGCTGAAGGCGGTAGTGGTGCGCACCAAGAAGGGTGTTCGTCGCCCTGACGGTTCTGTCATTCGCTTCGATGGTAATGCATGCGTTATTTTAAACAATAACAGCGAGCAGCCTATCGGCACGCGTATCTTTGGGCCGGTAACTCGTGAACTTCGTACTGAGAAGTTCATGAAAATTATCTCTCTGGCACCAGAAGTACTCTAAGGAGCGAATCATGGCAGCGAAAATCCGTCGTGATGACGAAGTTATCGTGTTAACCGGTAAAGATAAAGGTAAACGCGGTAAAGTAAAAAATGTTCTGTCTTCCGGCAAACTTGTCGTTGAAGGTATCAACCTGGTTAAGAAACATCAGAAGCCGGTTCCGGCCCTGAACCAACCAGGTGGCATCGTTGAAAAAGAAGCTGCTATTCAGGTTTCTAACGTTGCAATCTTCAATGCGGCTACCGGCAAGGCTGACCGTGTAGGCTTTAGATTCGAAGACGGCAAAAAAGTCCGTTTCTTCAAGTCTAACAGCGAAACTATCAAGTAATTTGGAGTAGTACGATGGCGAAACTGCATGATTACTACAAAGACGAAGTAGTTAACAAACTCATGACTGAGTTTAACTACAATTCTGTCATGCAAGTCCCTCGGGTCGAGAAGATCACCCTGAACATGGGTGTTGGTGAAGCGATCGCTGACAAGAAACTGCTGGATAACGCAGCAGCTGACCTGACAGCAATCTCCGGTCAAAAACCGCTGATCACCAAAGCACGCAAATCTGTTGCAGGCTTCAAAATCCGTCAGGGCTATCCGATCGGCTGTAAAGTAACTCTGCGTGGCGAACGCATGTGGGAGTTCTTTGAGCGCCTGATCACTATTGCTGTTCCACGTATCCGTGACTTCCGTGGCTTGTCCGCTAAGTCTTTCGACGGTCGTGGTAACTACAGCATGGGTGTCCGTGAGCAGATCATCTTCCCAGAAATCGACTACGATAAAGTCGACCGCGTGCGTGGTTTGGATATTACCATTACCACTACTGCGAAATCTGACGAAGAAGGCCGTGCTCTGCTGGCTGCCTTTGACTTCCCGTTCCGCAAGTAAGGTAGGGTTACTGAATGGCTAAGCAATCAATGAAAGCACGCGAAGTAAAGCGCGTAGCTTTAGCTGATAAATTCTTCGCTAAACGCGCTGAACTGAAAGCGATCATTTCTGATGTGAACGCTTCCGACGAAGATCGTTGGAATGCGGTTCTCAAGCTGCAGTCTCTGCCGCGTGATTCCAGCCCGTCTCGTCAGCGTAACCGCTGTCGTCAAACAGGTCGTCCACATGGTTATGTGGGCAAGTTTGGGTTGAGCCGTATCAAACTGCGTGAAGCCGCTATGCGCGGTGAAGTGCCAGGCTTGAAAAAGGCTAGCTGGTAATTACCAATTGAATCACGGGAGTAAAGACAGATGAGCATGCAAGATCCGATCGCGGATATGCTGACCCGTATCCGTAACGGTCAGGCCGCGAACAAAGTTGCGGTCACCATGCCTTCCGCCAAGCTGAAAGTGGCAATTGCCAACGTGCTGAAGGAAGAAGGTTTTATCGAAGATTTTAAAGTTGAAGGCGACACCAAGCCGGAACTGGAACTTACTCTTAAGTATTTCCAGGGTAAAGCTGTTGTAGAAAGCATTCAGCGTGTCAGCCGCCCAGGTCTGCGCATCTATAAGAAAAAAGATGAGCTGCCAAAAGTTATGGCTGGTCTTGGTATCGCAGTTGTTTCTACCTCTAAAGGTGTTATGACTGATCGTGCAGCGCGCCAGGCTGGTCTTGGTGGCGAAATTATCTGCTACGTAGCCTAATCGGAGGAAAGAATGTCTCGTGTTGCTAAAGCACCGGTCGTTATTCCTGCCGGCGTTGATGTAAAAATCGACGGTCAGGTTATTACGATCAAAGGTAAAAACGGCGAGCTGACTCGTACCCTCAACAAAGCTGTTGAAGTTAAACATGCAGATAACGCTCTGACCTTCGGTCCACGTGATGGTTTCGTGGATGGATGGGCTCAGGCTGGTACCGCGCGTGCCCTGCTGAACTCAATGGTTGTTGGTGTTACCGAAGGCTTCACTAAAAAGCTTCAGCTGGTTGGTGTAGGTTATCGTGCAGCTATCAAAGGGAATGCAGTAGGCCTGTCTCTGGGCTTCTCACACCCTGTTGAGCATCCGCTGCCGGCCGGTATCACTGCAGAATGTCCGACTCAAACTGAAATCGTGCTGAAAGGCGCTGATAAACAGCTGATCGGTCAGGTTGCAGCAGATCTGCGCGCCTACCGTCGTCCTGAGCCTTACAAAGGCAAGGGTGTTCGTTACGCCGACGAAGTCGTGCGTACCAAAGAGGCTAAGAAGAAGTAAGGTAACACTATGGATAAGAAATCTGCTCGTATCCGTCGTGCGACCCGCGCACGCCGCAAGCTCAAAGAGCTGGGTGCAACTCGCCTGGTGGTACATCGTACCCCGCGTCATATTTACGCACAGGTAATTGCACCGAACGGTTCTGAAGTTCTGGTAGCTGCTTCTACTGTAGAAAAAGCTATCTCAGAACAATTGAAGTACACCGGTAACAAAGACGCCGCTGCAGCTGTAGGTAAAGCTGTTGCTGAACGCGCTCTGGAAAAAGGCATCAGCAATGTTTCCTTTGACCGTTCCGGGTTCCAATATCATGGTCGTGTCCAGGCACTGGCAGATGCTGCCCGTGAAGCTGGCCTTCAGTTCTAAGGTAGAGGTGTAAGATGGCTCACATCGAAAAACAGGCTGGCGAACTGCAGGAAAAGCTGATCGCGGTAAACCGCGTATCTAAAACCGTTAAAGGTGGTCGTATTTTCTCCTTCACAGCTCTGACTGTAGTAGGCGATGGTAACGGTCGCGTTGGTTTTGGTTACGGTAAAGCGCGTGAAGTTCCAGCAGCGATCCAGAAAGCGATGGAAAAAGCCCGTCGCAATATGATTAACGTCGCGCTGAACAACGGCACCCTGCAGCACCCAGTTAAAGGTGTTCACACGGGTTCTCGTGTATTCATGCAGCCAGCTTCAGAAGGTACCGGTATCATCGCCGGTGGTGCAATGCGCGCCGTTCTGGAAGTTGCTGGGGTTCATAACGTTCTGGCCAAAGCATATGGTTCCACTAACCCGATCAACGTGGTTCGTGCAACTATTGATGGCCTGGAAAATATGAATTCTCCAGAAATGGTCGCTGCCAAGCGTGGTAAATCCGTTGAAGAAATTCTGGGGTAATTGACCATGGCAAAGACTATTAAAATCACTCAAACCCGCAGTGCAATCGGTCGTCTGCCGAAACACAAGGCAACGCTGCTTGGCCTGGGTCTGCGTCGTATTGGTCATACCGTTGAGCGCGAGGATACTCCTGCTGTTCGTGGTATGGTCAACGCGGTTTACTTCATGGTTAAAGTTGAGGAGTAAGAGATGCGTTTAAATACTCTGTCTCCGGCCGAAGGCTCTAAAAAGGCGGGTAAACGCCTGGGTCGTGGTATCGGTTCTGGCCTCGGCAAAACCGGTGGTCGTGGTCACAAAGGTCAGAACTCTCGTTCTGGCGGTGGCGTGCGTCGCGGTTTCGAGGGTGGCCAGATGCCACTGTACCGTCGTCTGCCGAAGTTCGGCTTCACTTCTCGCAAAGCAGCGATCACAGCGGAAATCCGTCTGTCTGACCTGGCGAAAGTTGAAGGCGGCGTTGTAGACCTGAACACGCTGAAAGCAGCAAACATTATCGGTATCCAGATCGAGTTCGCGAAAGTGATCCTGGCTGGTGAAGTTTCTACTCCGGTAACTGTTCGTGGCCTGCGTGTTACTAAAGGTGCTCGTGCTGCTATCGAAGCTGCTGGCGGTAAAATTGAGGAATAAGTAGCAGATGGCTAAGCAACCGGGATTAGATTTTCAAAGTGCCAAAGGTGGATTTGGCGAGCTGAAACGCAGACTGCTGTTTGTTATCGGCGCGCTGATTGTGTTCCGTATTGGCTCTTTTATTCCGATCCCTGGTATCGATGCCGCTGTACTTGCCAAACTGCTTGAGCAACAGCGAGGCACCATCATTGAAATGTTCAACATGTTCTCTGGTGGTGCTCTCAGCCGTGCTTCTATCTTCGCATTGGGTATTATGCCGTACATTTCGGCATCAATTATTATCCAGCTGCTGACGGTCGTTCATCCGACCCTGGCAGAGTTGAAGAAAGAAGGGGAGTCTGGACGTCGTAAGATTAGTCAGTACACCCGTTACGGTACTCTGGTGCTGGCAATATTCCAGTCGATCGGTATTGCTACCGGTTTGCCGAATATGCCTGGTATGCAGGGCCTGGTGTTAAACCCGGGCTTTGCATTCTACTTCACCGCTGTTGTAAGTCTGGTCACAGGGACTATGTTCCTGATGTGGCTCGGCGAACAGATTACTGAGCGTGGTATCGGTAACGGTATCTCTATCATTATCTTCGCCGGTATTGTTGCGGGCCTCCCGCCAGCCATCGCCCATACTATCGAGCAAGCGCGTCAAGGCGACCTGCACTTCCTCCTGTTGCTGTTGGTTGCAGTATTAGTATTTGCAGTGACGTTCTTTGTTGTCTTCGTTGAACGTGGTCAACGCCGCATTGTGGTGAACTACGCTAAACGTCAGCAGGGTCGTCGTGTCTATGCTGCACAGAGCACACATTTACCGCTGAAAGTGAACATGGCGGGGGTTATCCCGGCTATCTTCGCTTCCAGTATTATTCTGTTCCCGGCGACCATCGCGTCATGGTTCGGGGGCGGTACTGGTTGGAACTGGCTGACAACAATTTCGCTGTATTTGCAGCCTGGGCAACCACTTTATGTGTTACTCTATGCGTCTGCGATCATCTTCTTCTGTTTCTTCTACACGGCGTTGGTCTTCAACCCGCGTGAAACAGCAGATAACCTGAAGAAGTCCGGTGCATTTGTACCAGGAATTCGTCCGGGAGAGCAAACGGCGAAGTATATCGATAAAGTAATGACTCGTCTGACTTTGGTTGGTGCGCTTTATATTACTTTTATCTGCCTGATCCCGGAGTTCATGCGTGATGCAATGAAAGTACCGTTCTACTTCGGTGGGACCTCACTGCTTATCGTTGTTGTCGTGATAATGGACTTTATGGCTCAAGTGCAAACTCTGATGATGTCCAGTCAGTACGAGTCTGCATTGAAGAAGGCGAACCTGAAAGGCTACGGCCGCTAAATGGTCGCCTGAGAAGTTACGGAGAGTAAAAATGAAAGTTCGTGCTTCCGTCAAGAAATTATGCCGTAACTGCAAAATCGTTAAGCGTGATGGTGTCATCCGTGTGATTTGCAGTGCCGAGCCGAAGCATAAACAGCGCCAAGGCTGATTATTTCGCATATTTTTCTTGCAAAGTTGGGTTGAGCTGGCTAGATTAGCCAGCCAATCTTTTGTATGTCTGTACGTTTCCATTTGAGTATCCTGAAAACGGGCTTTTCAGCATGGTGCGTACATATTAAATAGTAGGAGTGCATAGTGGCCCGTATAGCAGGCATTAACATTCCTGATCAGAAACATGCTGTGATCGCATTAACTTCGATCTACGGCGTCGGCAAGACCCGTTCTAAAGCCATTCTGGCTGCAGCGGGTATCGCTGAAGATGTTAAGATCAGTGAGCTGTCTGAAGAACAAATCGACACGCTGCGTGACGAAGTTGCCAAATTTGTCGTTGAAGGTGATCTGCGCCGTGAAATCAGCATGAGCATCAAGCGCCTGATGGATCTTGGTTGCTATCGCGGTTTGCGTCATCGTCGTGGTCTGCCAGTGCGCGGTCAGCGTACTAAGACCAACGCACGTACCCGTAAGGGTCCGCGCAAACCGATCAAGAAATAATCGGGGTGATTGAATAATGGCAAAGGCACCAGTTCGTGCACGTAAACGTGTAAGAAAACAAGTCTCTGACGGCGTGGCTCATATCCATGCTTCTTTCAACAACACCATCGTTACTATTACTGATCGTCAGGGTAACGCATTGGGTTGGGCAACAGCCGGTGGTTCCGGTTTCCGTGGTTCTCGCAAATCCACTCCGTTCGCAGCTCAGGTTGCAGCAGAGCGTTGCGCAGAAGCCGTAAAAGAATACGGCATCAAGAATCTGGAAGTTATGGTTAAAGGTCCGGGTCCGGGTCGTGAATCTACTGTTCGCGCTCTGAACGCCGCTGGTTTCCGCATCACGAATATTACTGATGTGACTCCGATCCCTCATAACGGTTGTCGTCCGCCGAAAAAACGTCGCGTATAACGCTCCGTTTTTTAGGTTAGTTGGAGATAGAAAATGGCAAGATATTTGGGTCCTAAGCTCAAGCTGAGCCGTCGTGAGGGCACCGACTTATTCCTTAAGTCTGGCGTTCGCGCGATCGATACCAAGTGTAAAATTGAACAAGCTCCTGGCCAGCACGGTGCGCGTAAACCGCGTCTGTCTGACTATGGTGTGCAGTTGCGTGAAAAGCAAAAAGTTCGCCGTATGTACGGTGTGCTGGAGCGTCAGTTCCGTAACTACTATAAAGAAGCAGCACGTCTGAAAGGCAACACAGGTGAAAACCTGCTGGCTCTGCTGGAAGGTCGTCTGGACAACGTTGTATACCGTATGGGCTTCGGCGCTACTCGTGCTGAATCACGTCAGCTGGTTAGCCACAAAGCAATCATGGTAAACGGTCGTGTTGTTAACATCGCTTCTTATCAGGTTAAAGCGAATGACGTTGTTAGCATTCGTGAGAAAGCGAAAAAGCAATCTCGCGTGAAGGCCGCTCTGGAGCTGGCTGAGCAGCGTGAAAAGCCAACCTGGCTGGAAGTTGATGCTGGCAAGATGGAAGGTACGTTCAAGCGTCAGCCAGAACGTTCTGATCTGTCTGCGGACATTAACGAACACCTGATCGTCGAGCTTTACTCCAAGTAAAGCTTAGTACCAAAGAGAGGACACAATGCAGGGTTCTGTGACAGAGTTTCTAAAACCGCGCCTGGTAGATATCGAGCAAGTGAGTTCGACGCACGCCAAGGTGACCCTTGAGCCTTTAGAGCGTGGCTTTGGCCATACTCTGGGTAACGCACTGCGCCGTATTCTGCTCTCATCGATGCCGGGTTGCGCGGTGACCGAGGTTGAGATTGATGGTGTACTTCATGAGTACAGCACCAAAGAAGGCGTTCAGGAAGATATCCTTGAAATCCTGCTCAACCTGAAAGGGCTGGCGGTGAGAGTTCAGGGTAAAGATGAAGTTATTCTTACTCTGAATAAATCTGGCATTGGCCCTGTGACTGCAGCCGACATCACCCATGACGGTGATGTTGAAATCGTCAAGCCGCAGCACGTGATCTGCCACCTGACCGATGAGAACGCAGCTATTAGCATGCGTATCAAAGTTCAGCGCGGTCGTGGTTATGTGCCGGCTTCTGCCCGAATTCATTCGGAAGAAGATGAGCGCCCAATCGGCCGTCTGCTGGTCGACGCATGCTATAGCCCTGTAGAGCGTATTGCCTACAATGTTGAAGCAGCGCGTGTAGAACAGCGTACCGACCTGGACAAGCTGGTCATCGAAATGGAAACCAACGGCACAATCGATCCTGAAGAGGCGATTCGTCGTGCGGCAACCATCCTGGCAGAACAACTGGAAGCTTTCGTTGACTTACGTGATGTACGTCAGCCGGAAGTGAAAGAAGAGAAACCAGAATTCGATCCGATCCTGCTGCGCCCTGTTGACGATCTCGAGTTGACTGTCCGCTCTGCTAACTGCCTCAAGGCAGAAGCTATCCACTATATCGGTGATCTGGTACAGCGTACCGAGGTTGAGTTGCTGAAAACGCCGAACCTGGGTAAAAAATCTCTTACTGAGATTAAAGACGTGCTGGCTTCACGTGGTCTGTCTCTGGGCATGCGCCTGGAAAACTGGCCACCGGCAAGCATTGCTGACGAGTAACCGGATCACAGGTTAAGGTTTTACTGAGAAGGATAAGGTCATGCGCCATCGTAAGAGTGGTCGTCAACTGAACCGCAACAGCAGCCATCGCCAGGCTATGTTCCGCAACATGGCAGGTTCACTGGTTCGTCATGAGATCATCAAGACGACCCTGCCTAAAGCGAAAGAGCTGCGTCGCGTAGTTGAGCCGCTGATTACTCTTGCCAAGACTGACAGCGTTGCTAATCGTCGTCTGGCATTCGCCCGTACTCGTGATAACGAGATCGTGGCAAAACTGTTTAACGAACTGGGCCCGCGTTTCGCGAGCCGTGCCGGTGGTTACACTCGCATTCTGAAGTGTGGTTTCCGTGCAGGCGACAACGCGCCGATGGCTTACATCGAGCTGGTTGATCGTTCAGAGAAAGCAGAAGCTGCTGCAGAGTAATCTGCAGTAACGTAAAAAAACCCGCTCCGGCGGGTTTTTTTATATCCGCGATACCACCACTTCTCTAAAATGTCTGTATCAATTCTGTTCAATCCCTGGAGCTGGTAATGTGGTTGCTCGACCAGTGGGCAGAACGCCATATTCGCGATGCCCAAAAAAAAGGTGAATTCGACGATCTCCCGGGAAGCGGCGAACCCCTTGCGCTTGACGATGATTCGCACATCGCGCCTGAACTTCGGGCTGGATACCGTTTGCTGAAAAATGCGGGCTGTCTCCCCCCGGAGCTTGAACAGCGCAGAGAAGCTGTTGAACTGGCCGATCTTCTCAAAGAGATCCGCCATGACGATCCACGACATTCTGAACTTAGCCGCCGTCTCGCCCTGCTTGAACTCAAGCTGCGCCAGGTTGGGATGAACACTAATTTTCTTCACGGTGAATACGGTGAAAGATTGATGCAGAAAATAAGCGAGGAGTAGTTATGTACCGCATCGGTGAACTTGCGAAGCTTGCGAACGTTACGCCGGATACCATCCGATATTACGAAAAGCAGCAGATGATCGATCATGAAGTACGTACTGAAGGAGGCTTTCGCCTTTATACCGATAACGATCTGCAGCGCCTGCGGTTTATTCGTTATGCGCGTCAGCTCGGTTTCACGCTGGATTCGATCCGCGAGTTATTATCGATCCGCATCGATCCGGAACATCACACCTGCCAGGAATCTAAAAGCATCGTGCAGGCCCGGCTGGATGAAGTCGAAGCGCGTATACAGGAACTGCAAACCATGCAGCGCTCTCTGCAAAGGCTGAATGATGCCTGCTGCGGTACGGCACACAGCAGCATTTATTGTTCAATCCTCGAAGCCCTTGAACAGGGAGCGAGTGGAGAAACGCAGGGCTGTTGATTTTTAGTTCAACCGGGTTAGACTCCCGTCGTCATAAACCCTGCTCTGGAGACATTATGAGCCGCTATCAGCACACGAAAGGACAAATTAAGGACAATGCCATTGAGGCGTTACTTCACGACCCGTTATTCAGGCAGCGCGTTGAGAAGAATAAAAAAGGGAAAGGAAGTTATCTGCGTAAAGACAAACATGAAAAACGGGGTAACTGGGAGGCCAGTGGCAAGCAAGCGAATCGCTTATTTACCACTGGCCTTCCTGCTTTTATCTATTGATTAGACGCGGTTATTCTGCTCTTTTAACAGATCGCGGATCTCACTTAACAGCACTTCTTCTTTCGTTGGCGCAGGTGCTGCAGCCGGCTCTTCTTTTTTACGGTTGAGCCTGTTGATCAGCTTGATAGCCATAAATATGGCAAATGCGACAATCACAAAATCAAATACGTTCTGAATAAATACGCCGTAGTGCATTACTACTGCCGGAACATCACCCTGCGCTTCACGCAGCGTGAAAGCGAACTGTTTGAAATCAATGCCGCCGATTAACAACCCTAAAGGTGGCATGATAATGTCGGCCACTAATGATGAAACAATCTTGCCGAATGCCGCACCAATAATGACACCCACTGCCAAATCCACCACGTTCCCGCGCATCGCAAATTCGCGAAATTCTTTAATAAAACTCATTGTTCTCTCCTTGTGCCAGCTGACGAGTTTAAGTTTAACAAATCATTAGCCAATTGCCATTCGGGATAATTAAACATTATGAAAAACAAAAGGCACAGAAATGAAAAGGATAAAGTAAGGGTGCTCTTTCTCGAGCACCCAATTCTTTAAAGGAAGAATGGACTTGGCTGGAATAAACGTTCGACGTCGGTAATAAACTTTTTATCGGTAAGGAACATAATAACGTGATCGCCTTGCTCAATTCGTAAATTATCATTGGCAATCATGACATCATTCCCGCGCACAACGGCGCCGATAATCGTGCCTGGCGGCAGTTTAATTTCGTCGATCGAACGGCCGACGACGCGCGACGTCGTTTCATCTCCATGAGCAACGGCTTCAATGGCTTCCGCTACGCCACGGCGGAGCGATGACACACCGACAATATCCGCTTTACGAACATGGCTCAGGAGAGCGGAAATTGTCGCCTGCTGAGGGGAAATGGCAATATCAATAACGCTGCCCTGAACCAGATCGACATACGCCTTGCGCTGAATAAGCACCATGACTTTTTTAGCCCCCATGCGCTTCGCGAGCATGGCGGACATTATATTCGCCTCGTCGTCGTTGGTGACGGCAATAAAGAGATCAACTTGATCAATATGCTCTTCAGCCAGCAACTCCTGATCAGACGCATCACCATAAAATACAATCGTATTTTGAAGTTTTTCCGCCAGTTCAGCAGCACGCTGTTGATCGCGCTCGATCAACTTCACGCTGTAATCTTTTTCCAGCCGATGTGCCAGGCCGGCACCAATATTGCCGCCGCCGACCAGCATAATGCGTTTATAGGGTTTTTCGAGGCGCTGAAGTTCACTCATCACCGCACGAATATGCTGTGAGGCCGCAATAAAGAAGACCTCATCACCGGCTTCGACAATCGTGGAGCCTTGCGGGCGAATTGGCCTGTCGTGACGGAAAATCGCTGCAACGCGCGTATCGATATGCGGCATGTGCTCGCGCATGGTGGAAAGCGCATTACCGATCAATGGTCCGCCATAATAGGCCTTAACCACTGCCAGGCTCACTTTGCCCTCGGCAAAGTTCACCACCTGCAGGGCACCCGGATATTCGATCAGGCGATAGATATTGTCGATAACCAGCTGTTCTGGCGCGATGAGGTGGTCAATGGGAACCGCTTCGGAATTAAACAGTTTTTCAGCATCGCGAACATAGTCCGGAGAGCGAATACGCGCAATTCGGTTTGGCGTGTTGAAAAGCGAGTATGCCACCTGACAGGCCACCATATTGGTTTCGTCAGAACTGGTTACCGCAACCAGCATGTCGGCATCGTCGGCGCCCGCCTCACGAAGAACACGTGGGTGCGAACCATGACCCTGCACCACGCGCAGGTCAAACTTGTCCTGCAAGACGCGCAGACGATCGCCGTTGGTATCAACAATTGTGATGTCGTTGTTTTCGCCAACCAGGTTTTCCGCCAGCGTTCCGCCCACCTGTCCTGCACCCAGAATGATAATCTTCATATCTCGTGACCTGTTCTCAACATCACTCTTTGATTAGCTTAGCGTAAAAGAAGCCATCGCCCTCTTCAGCACCCGGCAGGTTCTGCAGACCCGGGGATTCAGGCGTTCCCGTATCGCGCAGCGCGGCGTCCGGCGTACGTTTAAGGAAGGCCGCGATTTGCTGGCTGTTTTCTTCCGGCAGTACGGAGCAGGTCGCATAGACCAGCGTTCCGCCAGATTTAAGATGCGGCCAAATGGCGTCGAGAATGTCGGATTGCAGTTGGGCAAGTTCCTGAATATCACGATCGCGGCGTAGCCACTTGATGTCCGGATGACGACGAATAACACCGGTTGCAGAGCAGGGGGCATCCAGCAAAATGCGATCGAATTGCGTTTCACCACACCACTCTGCGGGTTTGCGTCCATCGCCCTGCTTAACCTGAGCCTTCATGCCCAGACGCTTAAGGTTGTCGTAGACGCGTGAGAGACGCTGTTCATCGACGTCCACTGCCATCACGCTGGCCTGCGGAGCCACTTCCAGAATATGCGTCGTTTTGCCCCCAGGTGCGGCGCAAAGATCGAGGATCTGCTCACCATTTTTGGGTTCAAGCCAGGTCATGCAACCCTGCGCCGAGGCATCCTGTACGGTAACCCAGCCCTCATCAAAACCGGGTAATGCATGTACCGGTGCCGGTGAGGCCAGACGTACAGCATCCGGATAGGCTTGATGCGGGAATCCACTCATTCCAGCTTCTTCAAGCAATGCCAGCCATGCGGCTCGGGTGTGGTGATTCCGGTTCACGCGTAACCACATTGGCGGGCGCTGGTTGTTGGCCTCGGTAATATCCAGCCACTCCTGTGGATAGGCTTTTTTCAGGCGCTTCAACAGCCAGTCCGGGTGCAGGAAACGTGCTTCGCTTTGGGCAAATTCAGCCAGAAGCTCTTCCTGCTGTCTCTGGAACTGACGAAGTACGCCGTTGATCAGGCCTTTCAGCTGAGGGCGTTTAATCGCAACGGCGCCTTCCACCGTCTCAGCCAGCGCGGCATGAGGTGGGATGCGGGTATGAAGAAGCTGATAAAAGCCCACCATAATCAAATAGTGTACGGTGCGCTGCTTGCCTGTCATTGGGCGTGACATCAGCTTATTAATCAGCCACTCAAGCTGAGAGAGTGTGCGCAGGACGCCAAAGCAGAGCTCCTGAAGCAGGGCTTTATCTTTATCAGAAACTTTTTGCTGCAGGGGAGGCAGGACGTTACTCAATGACTGGCCCTGCTCGATAACCTGCTCGACGGCCTGGGCCGCCATACTGCGTAGATTTTGTTTTTTCATAACCGTAAAAATAAAAATGCCCGGAAACACCGGGCCTTAAGGATAAATTTGCTCAGGCAAGACGATTGCCCGGAATAAACCATTCGCGGCGGGAATTTAACAGATCCTGAGCGCTCATGGCCTTCTTGCCGGCCGGTTGTAGCGATTCAAGATTCAGGATCCCTTGCGCAGTCGCCACCTGGATCCCGTTCTTGTTGGCGTCAACAATCGTGCCGGGTTCAGCCGTGGTAGTACCGCTAATGACGGAGGCTTTCCAGACTTTCACTGGCTGCTCATCAATTTCCATCCAGCTCATCGGCCACGGATTAAAGGCGCGAATGCAGCGTTCAAGCTGCGCGGCTGACAGGGACCAGTCGATCCGCGCTTCTTCTTTGCTCAGTTTTTCGGCATAAGTCACCAGAGCGTCATCCTGAACTTCCGGTTTCGCCGTATTGTCAGCAAGCTGCTGGAGCGTCTCGATAAGCCCTTGTGGGCCAAGGTCTGCCAGTTTGTCATACAGCGTAGCGCTGGTATCGTCTGACGTTATGGGGCACGCCAGTTTATACAGCATATCGCCGGTGTCTAAACCTACGTCCATCTTCATGATGGTAACGCCCGTTTCGGCATCGCCTGCCCACAGCGAGCGCTGGATAGGTGCAGCACCACGCCAGCGCGGGAGCAGAGACCCATGCACGTTGATGCACCCCAGGCGAGGCATATCGAGCACAGCTTTCGGCAAAATTAAACCGTAAGCCACCACCACCATTACGTCGGCATTCAGGTCAGCAACCAGCTGCTGATTTTCCTGTGGGCGCAACGATGCGGGCTGAAAAACGGGTAGCCCATGCTCTTCTGCCAGCACCTTTACCGGGCTCGGCATCAGTTTTTTGCCGCGACCAGCAGGACGGTCCGGCTGGGTAAAGACGCCAACAACCTGGTGACCAGACGATAACAGCGCGTCAAGATGACGCGCTGCAAAATCAGGGGTTCCCGCGAAGATAATACGTAGTGTTTTAGACACGATGATCCTTGTATCCGGGGGGACGCTATGCGCGAGAACGCAAACGATCCAGTTTCTCTACTTTTTGACGAATACGCTGCTGTTTCAGCGGCGAGAGATAATCGATAAACAGTTTACCGACCAGGTGATCCATCTCATGCTGAATACAAATTGCCAGCAGGTCGTCTGCTTCCAGTTCGAACGGGTTACCGTCACGATCCAGAGCGCGAATTTTCACCTTTTCGGCACGCGGTACTAAAGCGCGCTGCTCAGGAATGGACAGACAGCCTTCCTCAATACCGGTTTCGCCACTCTTTTCGAGTAGCTCAGGGTTGATCAGCACCAGACGCTCATCGCGATTTTCGGAAACATCAATCACGATAATACGCTTATGAATGTCCACCTGGGTCGCCGCCAGGCCAATGCCTTCTTCGGCGTACATGGTATCGAACATATCATCAACGATACGCTGGATTTCTGCATTCACTTCTTTGACCGGTTCAGCGACGATGCGAAGGCGCTCGTCCGGAATATGTAACACTTGCAAAACTGCCATAAATTTCCAGAGTCGTGTTCAGGAGTTGATAAGAATACTCTCTCTATTCTAGACAAATCCCCCATCGATTGACAGCATCAGTGACCAATCGCAATGATTGCGGAGGCCGCTTATGGCAGGGGAAAGGATGACGTCTACCGAAATATGGCTACGGCTAATACACACAGGGTCGCTGTGTGGTGATGTAATGCTGGAAGCGGCTGCGCGACTGCAGAAGCAGGAACACCTCAACGTGCTCGTGGCCAGAAACGCCGGGCTGACAGCAAAGCAGGTTGAACGCTTCTTTGCACTCGATGAGAGCGAGCTGGAACGTAGCCTTATGTGGCTTGAGCAGCCGGGACATCATTTATTAACGGCCAACCATCCCCTTTATCCTCCTTTGCTCCGCACGATTCCTGATTATCCCGGGGCGTTATTCATAAAAGGTAATCCTGAGGCGCTTAATACGGTTCAGCTGGCGGTGGTAGGCAGTCGTGCGCCGTCATGGTACGGCGAGCGATGGGGGAAAATCCTGTGCGAACAACTGTCGCAAAGCGGTTTCACGATCACCAGCGGGCTGGCCTGCGGTATTGACGGCGTAGCCCACAGCGCGGCGCTTTCAGTTAAGGGACGAAGCGTAGCGGTGCTGGGGAACGGTCTTTTTAGCATTTATCCACGCCGGCATCAGGCACTGGCGATGCGGCTTATCGAATCTGACGGCGCTATAGTGTCTGAGTTTCCGCTTTCCGCACAGCCCAGGCCGGCAAACTTTCCGCGTCGTAATCGGATTATCAGCGGGCTTAGCAAAGGCGTGCTGGTGGTTGAAGCGGCGCGCCGAAGCGGTTCGCTGGTCACGGCGCGATGCGCGCTCGAACAGGGGAGAGAAGTCTTCGCCTTGCCTGGTCCGATAGGTAATCCCGGATGCGAGGGGCCCCACTGGCTGATTAAGCAAGGGGCAACGCCGGTAACAGAAGTAGGAGATATTCTTGAAAATTTGCAATATGGGTTGCAATGGCTGCAGGAAGATCCCGAAAAGCGACAATATTCATCAGATCAGGGAAAGGTGGCATTGCCATTTCCCAAGCTCCTGGCTAACGTAGGAGATGAGGTAACACCTGTTGACGTTGTCGCTGAACGTGCCGGCCAACCTGTGCCAGTAACGGTAGCACAGCTACTCGAACTGGAGTTAGCAGGGTGGATCGCAGCTGTACCCGGCGGCTATGTCCGATTAAGGAGGGCATGCCATGTTCGACGTACTGATGTATTTGTTTGAGACTTACATCCATAACGAAGCAGAAATGCGAGTGGATCAGGACAAATTGACACAGGATCTTACCGATGCGGGGTTTGAGCGGGAAGATATCTATAATGCGTTGATGTGGCTGGAAAAACTGGCTGATTATCAGGAAGGCCTCGCCGAACCGATGCAGCTTGCTTCTGACCCATTGTCAGTACGCATTTATACCGCGGAAGAGTGTGAAAGGCTGGACGCCAGCTGCCGGGGGTTCATCTTATTCCTTGAGCAGATTCAGGTGTTGAACCTCGAAACGAGAGAAATGGTGATAGAGCGCGTCATGGCGCTGGATACAGCAGAATTTGAACTGGAAGATCTCAAGTGGGTGATCCTGATGGTTCTGTTTAATATCCCGGGCTGTGAAAACGCCTATCAGCAAATGGAAGAATTACTCTTTGAAGTGAATGAAGGTATGCTGCACTAATTCAATGTGCAGCACCAAGAGTTGTTATGGCCAAATCAGCACTATTCACGGTGCATAAAAACGAGCCCTGCCCGCAGTGCGGGGCTGAACTTGTTATTCGGGCCGGGAAACACGGCCCGTTTCTCGGTTGTTCACACTATCCGGAATGTGATTATGTCCGTCCCCTGAAAAGCCAGGCGGATGGACATATCGTTAAAATTCTGGAGGGTCAGTATTGCCCACTCTGCGGTGGTGAATTAGCCCTGCGGCAGGGGCGTTTCGGCATGTTTATTGGATGTAGCCGCTACCCGGAATGTGAGCATACGGAACAAATCGATAAGCCTGATGAAACGGCAATTGCGTGCCCACAGTGTCAGCGCGGTCAGTTGGTACAGCGCCGCTCCCGTTATGGTAAGACTTTCCATTCGTGCGATCGCTACCCTGAATGCCAGTTCGTTATCAATTTTAAACCGGTAGCGGGAACCTGCCCTCATTGCAATTATCCGCTACTTATAGAGAAGAAAACCGCGCAAGGCATGAAACGCTTCTGCGCCAGTAAACAATGTGGAAAGCCGGTTACGGCGGATCAAAATAGTGAATAATAACCTGCCATCAGGCTCCATTGCGCATGCTGTGGACGTACTGAAAAAAGAAGAAGTTATCGCCTATCCAACTGAAGCTGTTTTTGGAGTCGGTTGCGATCCTGACAGCAAGACGGCCGTGAGCCGACTGCTTGCCTTAAAACAAAGACCCGTCGAGAAAGGGCTGATTTTGATCGCTGCGAATTACGAGCAGCTTAAACCCTATATCGATGACTCCATGCTGACGCCGGCGCAGCGCGAGACTATCTTCTCCGCGTGGCCTGGCCCGGTGACCTTCGTTTTCCCGGCGCAGCCGACAACGCCTCGCTGGTTAACCGGACGTTTTGATTCCCTCGCCGTTCGCGTAACTGACCATCCGCTGGTGGTTGAGCTGTGTCTGGCATTTGGTAAACCGCTGGTCTCAACCAGCGCCAACTTGACCGGATTGCCACCTTGCCGGACAACCGAAGAAGTACTGGCGCAGTTCGGGAATGACTTCCCTGTCGCTGTCGGTGAAACGGGAGGGCGCCTGAATCCGTCTGAAATTCGCGATGCTTTGACCGGCGAACGTTTTCGCCAGGGGTAATCTCATGGAAACCTATGCTGTTTTTGGTAATCCGATCGCACATAGCAAGTCACCTTTGATCCATCAGCAATTTGCGAAGCAGCTGCAGATAAATCATCCCTATGGTCGCGTACTGGCACCGGTGGATGCATTTATTCCAACGCTGGAGGCTTTTTTCGCCGCGGGCGGTAAAGGCGCGAATGTGACGGTTCCTTTTAAAGAGGAAGCCTTCGAACGAGCGGATGAGCTCACCGAGCGCGCTTCACTGGCTGGTGCAGTCAATACCCTAAAACGGCTTGAGGATGGGCGCCTTTTGGGTGACAACACCGACGGGATTGGTTTACTTAGCGACCTGGAACGACTGTCGTTTATTAATCCCGGGTTTCGGGTCCTGCTGATTGGTGCGGGTGGCGCATCGCGGGGAGTGCTGTTGCCTCTGCTTTCACTGGACTGCGCGGTGACCATTACCAACAGAACCTTTTCCCGCGCAGAAGCGCTGGCGGCGTTGTTTGCCCATACCGGCAGCGTGAGCGCGGTAGCGCTTGACGATCTTGCCGATCGTGAGTTCGATCTTGTCATCAACGCCACGTCCAGCGGCATTAATGGCGAGATCCCGGCAATTCCCGCTTCTCTGGTCAGCGCGCATATGTACTTCTATGACATGTTTTATCAGAAAGGGAAGACGCCTTTCCTTAACTGGTGCGAACAACACGGCGCGAAACAGTTAGCCGATGGGCTGGGAATGCTGGTGGGTCAGGCCGCGCATGCGGTGCTGCTCTGGCATGGCGTGTTGCCTGCGGTTGAACCTGTCATTGAAAAGTTAAAGCAGGAGCTGTCGGCGTGAACCAGGCTATTCATTTCCCGGACAGAGAGAACTGGGATGAGAGTAAACAAGCGGTCTGTTTTCCGGTGCTGGTGCAGGGGATGCAACTGACCTGTGCCATTCATGGGGAAACGCTGTTGCGTCGTTTTGGCGGCTCAGACCCGATAGCGATATTTTGCGAAAATCGCTGGGATCTGGAAGAGGAAGCCAGCGATTTAATCCGCGAACAGCAGGAAGACGATCAAGGCTGGGTTTGGCTGTCCTGATCCAAATAGTCATTCTTCCAGTTAACGTAGTTGTTCGCCGAGTATTTTAACCCTTCGATCTCTGCCTCCTTCAGGGGGCGGATCTGTTTTACCGGGCTTCCCAGATAGAGATAGCCACTCTCCAGCCGTTTGTTCTGCGGGACCAGGCTACCAGCACCAATCATTACGTCATCTTCTACTATGACGCCATCCAGCAAAATCGACCCCATGCCAACAAGTACGCGATTTCCGATAGTGCAGCCGTGAAGCATCACTTTATGGCCGACGGTAACCTCTTGTCCAATGATGAGGGGATTGCCCTCCGGGTTATAGGAGGATTTGTGCGTGACATGCAGAACGCTACCGTCCTGAATATTGGTACGGGCGCCAATCGACACATAGTTAACATCTCCCCTGATGGCGACGAGCGGCCAGATGCTGACGTCATCGGCCATTCGGACATCGCCAATCACCACGCTGCTGGCATCGATCATCACGCGATCGCCTTTTTGGGGGAACCGATCTTTATAAGGACGTAATACTGCGGGCATATCTACCTCTAACAATGAGCGCTATACAGAAGACTTTGATCATATTTTGGGATCGAGGCAAGGCAAAATACGTCAATATTTAAGCAGATCGGGCGGGATTTCAGCGAAAAGCGCGGAAAATCAGCAGTCGGAAAAAAAGATCTAAAAAATACTTGTGCTAAAAAATGGGATCCCTATAATGCGCCTCCATCGACACGGCGGATGTGAATCACTTCACAAACAGCCCGGTCGGTTGAAGAGAAAAAATCCTGAAATAACGGGTTGACTCTGAAAGAGGAAAGCGTAATATACGCCACCTCGCAACGGTGAGCGAAAGCCGCGTTGCAC
>NZ_JBLKCZ010000036.1:0-24727 GCF_047530595.1 Enterobacter sp. 01-M-02-SI-ECC
TTTCAGTCGGAGGAAAGTCTATCAGTAAAGAGAATGAGAGATCAAAGTGGTCATTTTAATTGAGCTGGATAACGGACATTTCAATTGAGCCTTGACAAACATGTGTAGTAGCAAAGTTGTAATGTCCGATAATGGCTAAGTTAAGATGTCCGGCGTGTATAATCAAGTAAGGATTACCATGACGGCTCTCGCAGCGGAGTTTTTCACTTTGGATGAAGTTAACAGACTCAAGATCATTCAGGACGTCATCGACCGGCGTCTGACAACACAGATGGCAGCTCAGCAGCTTGGTATCTCCGACCGTCAGTGCCGCCGTCTGCTTGCGCGTTATCGTGAAGATGGTCCGCTTGGCATGACCAGCCGCCGTCGTGGTAAATCCAGCAACAATCAGCTGCCTCTGGGACTGGCCGCATACGCGCTGAATATTATTCGCGAGCGCTACAACGATTTCGGTCCGACACTGGCCTGTGAAAAGCTGTCTGAGGTTCACGGTGTTCATCTTTCTAAAGAAACCGTCCGTAAACTGATGACTCAGGCCAGTCTTTGGGTCCCACGTAAGCAACGTGCGCCAAAAATTCAGCAGCCGCGTTTCCGCCGTGCCTGTGCCGGTGAACTCATACAAATCGACGGCTGCGACCACCACTGGTTTGAAAACCGGGGACCTAAGTGTACGGCGCTGGTTTACGTTGATGACGCAACCAGTCGTTTAATGCAGCTTCTTTTCGTGAAATCTGAGTCTACTTTCACCTATTTTGAAGCGACCCGGGGCTATATTGAAAAACATGGCAAGCCGCTGGCACTGTACAGCGACAAAGCCAGTGTATTCAGGATCAACAATAAAAACGCAACCGGCGGCGACGGCGATACCCAGTTTGGCCGTGCGATGCATGAACTGAACATTCAGACCATTTGTGCAGAAACCAGTGCTGCCAAAGGCCGCGTTGAACGGGCGCACCTAACGCTTCAGGACCGCCTGGTCAAGGAGCTCAGGCTCCAGGGTATCAGTTCCATGGAAGCTGCGAACGCATTTGCCGAAGAGTTCATGAACGATTACAACCGTCGTTTCGCAAAAGCGCCTCGCCAGGCGTTTGATGTTCATCGGGAACTGGATGTCGATGATGATCTTGATATGGTATTTAACTGGCGTGAAGCTCGTAAAGTGTCGAAATCACTCACAGTGCAGTACGACAAAGTCCTTTATCTGATTGAAGACAGCGAATTCAGTCGTCGGGCGATTGGTAAATACATCGATGTCTGGCATTACCCGGATGGACATAAAGAGCTCCGGCTTAATGGCGTGTCACTTCCCTACTCCACCTATGACAAGCTTTCTGAAATCGATCAGGGGGCCATTGTGGACAACAAACGTCTGGGGCGGGCCCTGGAAATGGCGCAGCTGGTCCAGGCCGAGCGGGATAATAACCGGTCGCAGTCCGTTCCATCCGGCGACGGTCCTTCACGCAGGCGTAAAGCCCCCACAACGAAGAAATCTCAGCGCTCCCTTGATCAGGACGATATGTTCAATGCCCTGGTGAAACTTCAGTCACGCTCTGAAGAGATATTTGGAAAGAAACCGATTTAAAGCCCGGTAATCCATCCGGGCATGCCTGGCTGTCAGATTTTGGCCTGATTGACCCGTGCCGCGAGCTCCTGATGACTCTCTTTCCTTTCGCTGTAGCGGTCGGACAGGTAGGCTGTGTGCCCTTTCAGGAGTAACGTCATTTTGAACAACTCTTCGGTAACGTCGACAATCCTGTCATACCAGGGTGAGGGTTTCATGCGCCCTTCATCATCAAATTCCTGCCATGCCTTTGGCACTGACGACTGATTGGGGATGGTGAACATCCGCATCCAGCGGCCAAGTATCCGCATCTGATTGACCGTGTTAAACGACTGTGAACCACCACAAACCTGCATGACGGCCAGCGTTTTACCCTGGGAAGGACGAACAGCACCTTCACTCAGGGGTATCCAGTCAATCTGGGCCTTCATCACCGAGCTCATGGCGCCATGTCTTTCCGGAGAACTCCAGACCATTCCGTCACACCACCTGACCAGCTCGCGGAGTTCAAGCACTTTGGGGTGACTTTCGGGCGCATCATCGGGTAACGGCAGACCGGATGGGTTAAATATTTTCACCTCAGCCCCCATCTTTGCCAGCAACCGCCCGGCCTCTTCCGCTGCAAAACGACTGTAGGACCGCTCTCGTACTGAACCGTACAGGATGAGAATTCGCGGCATGGTTTCGTTGTTGCCCGTAAGTTTGCTGGCAAGCGCATCATCAAAATAAGCCGGTTCGATTGCTGGTAAGTCGGTCATAAAAAATCTCCATTTCATAAGCTATGCTTTAAAAGTTATCACATATGAAATACCATATGTATTGTTATTTTTTTACGAGGTTAAGCATGCTACAGCCTGTTCAGCTTTTTAAACTGCTCGCCGACGAGACCCGTTCAACTATCGTGATGCTTCTCAGGGAGTCCGGTGAAATGTGCGTCTGTGACATCTGTGCGGCAACCGCAGAGTCTCAGCCAAAAATTTCTCGCCATATGGCCCTTTTACGTGAAGCCGAGCTGGTCATCGACCGTCGCGAAGGAAAATGGGTGCATTACCGACTGTCGCCACACATGCCAGCATGGGCTGCGGGTATTATTGATACAGCCTGGAACTGTGAACGAGAAAACATACGCAACAAGCTCAGTAGCGTGGCATCTGTCTCCTGCTGATGGCGATATATATATCCGAATAAACAAATGTGAATGGAGTTTCTGATGTTACTGGCTGGTGCTATCTTTTTATTCACGCTCGTCCTGGTTATCTGGCAACCCAGAGGGCTGGGGATTGGCTGGAGTGCCTCACTGGGCGCAATTCTGGCATTGCTGACTGGCGTCGTTCATCTGGGGGATATTCCGGTGGTCTGGCAGATAGTGTGGAATGCGACCGCCACCTTTATCGCCGTGATCATCATCAGTCTTCTGCTCGACGAATCCGGCTTCTTTGAATGGGCCGCGCTGCACGTTGCCCGTTGGGGGAATGGCCGGGGGCGGCTGCTCTTCACCTGGATCGTCCTGCTTGGTGCGATGGTTGCGGCACTGTTTGCCAACGACGGTGCGGCACTGATCCTGACACCTATCGTTATCGCGATGCTGCTGGCGCTGGGATTCAGCCGGGGGGCAACCTTAGCGTTTATCATGGCCGCAGGGTTTATCGCTGACACGGCAAGCCTGCCACTGATTGTCTCAAACCTGGTGAATATCGTCTCGGCGGATTTCTTTAAGCTTGGTTTCTCAGAATATGCCGCCGTGATGGTCCCGGTTAACCTGGCCGCGATTGCGGCTACGCTGGTGATGCTGCATCTGTTTTTCCGTAAGGACATTCCCGCCGTTTACGACGTTTCTCTGTTGAAAGAACCGAAAGACGCTATACGTGATATGAATACCTTTAAAACCGGCTGGCTGGTTCTGGTGTTGCTTCTGGTGGGATTCTTCGGACTGGAGCCGCTGGGCGTACCGGTCAGTTTGGTCGCAGCCGCTGGTGCATTGCTTCTGTTTGCTGTTGCGAAAAAAGGGCATGCCATTAACACCGGTAAGGTGCTGCGTGGTGCGCCCTGGCAAATCGTTATCTTCTCGCTGGGGATGTACCTGGTGGTCTACGGCTTACGAAATGCCGGTCTGACCCACTATCTCTCTTCCTTGCTGAATCAGCTGGCAGAGCAGGGATTGTGGGCGGCAACGCTGGGTACGGGCTTCCTGACGGCCTTCCTGTCATCAGTGATGAACAATATGCCGACCGTGCTGGTCGGGGCGCTGTCGATTGATGGCAGCACAGCGACCGGTGTTATCAAAGAAGCGATGATTTACGCCAACGTCATCGGCAGCGACCTGGGGCCAAAAATTACCCCTATCGGCAGTCTGGCAACGTTACTGTGGCTGCACGTTCTGTCGCAGAAAAATATCAAAATTACCTGGGGATATTACTTCCGGGTGGGCATTGTCATGACAATCCCCGTGCTGTTTGTCACGCTTGCAGCACTGGCGCTTCGTCTGTCTTTCACTTTGTAATGAGATACTGATATGAGCAACATTACCATTTATCACAACCCGGCCTGCGGCACGTCACGCAATACCCTTGAAATGATCCGCAACAGCGGTACAGAGCCGACCGTTATTCATTATCTTGAAACCCCACCATCACGAGCTGAGCTGGTAAAACTCATTGCGGATATGGGGATCACGGTACGAGCGCTGCTGCGTAAGAATGTCGAACCTTTTGAAGCGTTAGGGCTGGCGGAAGACCGCTTTACTGACGAGCAGTTAATCGATTTTATGTTGCAGCACCCTGTTCTGATCAATCGCCCTATCGTGGTAACGCCGCTGGGTACCCGGCTATGCCGCCCTTCTGAAGTCGTGCTGGATATTCTTCCCGATGCGCAGAAAAGCGCGTTCACGAAAGAGGACGGTGAGAAGGTAGTTGATGAAAAAGGTAACCGGCTGAACTAAACGTGTTCTTGTGACGAAGGGCGAGAGAACTCGCCCTTTTTTATTTAAGATAATCAGTGCTAACGGAGGATAAGAAGCGGTTGTTGCGTCTTTTGCAGCATTTCGGAGGTATGACTACCGATAAAGAACTGCCGCAACCTGGAATGACCGTAGGCCCCCATCACTATCAGATCGACAGCATTTTCCTCGGCGTAACGAATAAGCGCGTCCCCGACTGATTGCCCGGTAAGATGTGTTGTGCTGTTTTCTATATCCGCGTCACGTAAAATTTGCTGTGCGGTCAGCAGCTCTTCCTTCTTACCGTTTACCATGACAAGGTGGCACTCCAGCCCCCTGAGTAAGGGACTCATCGTCAGACGTTCCAGGTTACTCCTGCTTTCTTCACTGCCATCATAAGCCAGCATGACTCTGGAAGGCACTGAGTAGTTCTCCGGAACAACCAGTAGGGGTTTCTTTTGCAGACGAATAACGCTTTCCAGATGAGAGCCTACCGGATGCTGGCTACCCCGACGCCCCAGCACCATGAGACGAAGGTCGCTCAGCTCTGCCAGAACTTCATCCGGTGTACCGTGTTTTTGCATCAAAAGCACATCCGGGCTTCCCTGTTTTTGAAGCAGTTCAGCACAACTTTCCAGTATTGCTTTCCCCTGGGCCATCAGCAGGCGATTACGTTGCCCTTCAATTTCTACCAGCTCATCGGTCAGCAATTGCTGACTGTCTATGCCGAGAGTGCCGGTCAGGTCTGACACTACCGGGGTGCTGTCTTTTTCGATAACGTGCAACAGTGCTAGCTGTGATTGCAAAGTGCGGGCTGCCCACGCCGCATATTCACACACTGACCGCGTTGAAAGTGAACCGTCCACACAGGCTGTAACAGTATTATTCATAGTTTTCCCTCCAGTCTGTTAATGACCGCCCATCAGTTTTTCGACTTCTTCAGGTTTATCGTGAACACCAAACCGGTCAACGATGGTGCGGGTGGCTTCATTCATCCCACGTACTTCAACCCCGGCGCCCTCTCTGCGGAACTTAATGACCACCTTATCCAGGGCGCTGACGGACGTGATGTCCCAGAAATGGGCATGTGAAACGTCTATCACCACATTCTCAATCGCTTCACGGAAATCAAAGTGGCTCGTAAAGCGGTCTGCTGATGCAAAGAATACCTGGCCGGTGACGGTATACGTCCGGCTCGTCCCCTCCAGAACTGAGGTTACACGCATGAACCGGGATACTTTAGTGGCAAAATTGAGCGAAGCAATCAGTACACCGGTCAGCACACCGAAGGCCAGATTATGTGTTGCCACCACAACCGCGACGGTGGCAAGCATGACCACGCTGGTTGAAAGGGGGTGTGTCCGCAGGTTGGCAATGGAGCGCCAGGAGAATGTCCCGATGGAAACCATAATCATCACCGCGACCAGCGCTGCCATCGGAATTTGGGAGACCCAGTTGCGCAGGAACACAATCAGGCAAAGCAGCACCACGCCCGCCGTGAGGGTTGAAAGTCGTCCGCGTCCACCGGATTTTACGTTGATAACAGATTGCCCAATCATCGCGCAGCCTGCCATTCCTCCGATAAAGGATGTGCAGATGTTCGCGATGCCCTGAGCTTTGCACTCCCTGTTTTTGTCGCTTGGCGTGTCGGTCATGTCATCCACGATAGTGGCGGTCATCATCGACTCAAGCAGGCCAACCACCGCAAGCCCCGCAGAATATGGCAGGATGATGAGCAGCGTCTGAAGATTTAAAGGCACGTCCGGGAGCAGGAAGACCGGCAGACTGTCGGGAAGTTTCCCCATATCCCCGACGGTTCGCACATCCAGATGCAGCCACATGGCAATCCCAGTCAGCACCACGATGCACACAAGCGGTGAAGGAATGGTTTTGTTGATATAAGGGAAGAGATAGATGATCCCCAGCCCTGCCGCAGTCATGGCATAAACATGCCATGTCACATTGGTCAGCTCAGGCAACTGGGCCATAAAAATCAGTATTGCCAGTGCATTAACAAACCCCGTGACCACTGAGCGTGAAACAAAACGCATCAGCCCGCCAAGCTTCAGATATCCGGCTATCAGCTGGAATACCCCGGTCAGTATGGAGGCAGCCAGTAAATACTGTAAGCCATGATCTTTCACCAGCGTCACCATCAGGAGAGCCATTGCACCGGTGGAGGACGAAATCATCGCCGGACGTCCGCCAAAGAAGGCCATAACGAGAGGAATACAGAACGCCGAGTAGAGGCCCACCTGGGGATCAACACCGGCGATAATGGAAAAGGCGATCGCTTCTGGAATGAGTGCGAGCGCGACAACAATACCGGCCAGAACGTCACCACGGACGTTACCCAGCCAGTCCTTACGCGTCGAGGACAGCAACATAGTAATTTCTCAGTTTTTAGATACAGTCAGCCCTGGAGGGCTACATTTTTACGTACGGTAAAGCACATCCGCAGACGGGATGTTATTGAGTGCGTGCTGAGGCTTGCTCAGTACGACAGAGGAAGGAAAAACTCAGGGTGGCGTAATACGCATAGCGGTTGTCAGATTCTCCATAGCGGATGTGTATATATTGTCGGCTCTGTTGTCAGGAAGAACTTACAGAACACGTCGCGTTTGAACATGAAACACTTCAAAGCAGCCCAATACTACAAATAAAGCGAATACGGGGTCAACCCAACAAGGTACTCAAACGAAGAGGTTAAGATGCGATTTTTATCCAGGAATTCAATATTATCAAAGGACATTTGAACTTTGCCCCACCCCGGACATCTCTACTTAGCTTTGACAAACATGTGTAACAGCAAAGTTGTAATGTCCGCCTTGGGCTAAGTTAAGATGTCCGGCGTGTATAATCAAGTAAGGATTACCATGACGGCTCTCGCAGCGGAGTTTTTCACTTTGGATGAAGTTAACCGACTCAAGATTATTCAGGAAGTCATCGACCGGCGTCTGACAACACAGGTGGCAGCTCAGCGGCTTGGGATATCCGACCGTCAGTGCCGCCGTCTTCTTGCTCGTTATCGTGAAGATGGTCCACTTGGAATGACCAGCCGTCGCCGTGGTAAAGCAAGCAACCATCAGTTGCCTCAGGGACTGGCTGCTTACGCGCTCAATATTATTCGAGAACGCTATAACGATTTCGGCCCGACGCTGGCCTGTGAAAAGCTGTCTGAGATTCATGGCGTACATCTTTCCAAAGAAACTGTGCGTAAGCTGATGACTCAGGCCAGTCTGTGGGTCCCACGTAAGCAACGTGCGCCAAAAATTCAGCAGCCTCGTTACCGTCGTGCCTGTGCCGGTGAACTCATACAAATCGACGGCTGTGATCATCACTGGTTTGAAAACCGGGGACCTAAGTGTACGGCACTGGTTTACGTAGACGATGCAACCAGTCGCTTAATGCAGCTTCGTTTCGTGAAATCTGAGTCTACTTTCACCTACTTTGAAGCGACACGTGGTTATATCGAAAAACATGGTAAACCGCTGGCACTGTACAGCGACAAAGCCAGTGTATTCAGGATCAACAATAAAAATGCAACCGGCGGCGACGGCGATACCCAGTTTGGCCGTGCGATGCACGAACTGAACATTCAGACCATCTGTGCAGAAACCAGCGCAGCAAAAGGTCGTGTTGAGCGGGCGCATCAGACCCTTCAGGACAGACTGGTCAAGGAACTCAGGCTTCAGGACATCAGCACCATGGAAGCTGCAAACGCATTTGCCGAAGAGTTCATGAACGATTACAACCGACGTTTCTCAAAAGCGCCTCGCCAGGAGTTCGATGTTCACCGGGAACTGGATGTCGATGATGATCTTGATATGGTGTTTACTTGGCGTGAAGCCCGCCGCGTGTCGAAATCACTCACGGTGCAGTACGACAAAGTGCTTTATCTCATTGAAGACAGCGAATTCAGTCGTCGGGCAATTGGTAAATATATTGATGTTTGGCATTACCCTGACGGACATAAAGAGCTCCGGCTTAATGGCATATCACTTCCCTACTCTACCTATGACAAACTATCTGAAATCGATCAGGGTGCCATTGTGGACAATAAACGTCTTGGCCGTGCGCTGGAAATGGCGCAACTGGTGCAGGCCGAACGGGATAATAACCGGTCACAATCAGTGCCATCCGGTGACGGCCCTTCACGCAGGCGCAAAGCCCCCACGACGAAAAAATCCCAGCGTTCTTTGGATCAGGACGATATGTTCAATGCGCTTGTAAAACTTCAGTCACGATCTGAAGAAATATTTGGTAAGAAACAGATATGAAAACCCGGAGGATAACTCCGGGTATATTAACTATCGGGGTAAAATTTTCAAGTTCTCTTCAAAATAATCATCATAAATAGCCTCATTATTCTTCCGCATGAATCTGTGGAGACAATTGGGCACAGGATTCGAGGTCGATCGATGGGCATAAACCTCATCCTGAATCGATCTTAAATCATGAGATAAGATGTCATCGTTTATAATGCCACTTATCTTTATATTCTGTATTTTTTTCTCAATAAAATCTTTAACACGCATAATTCGATTAATAGATTTGTTGTTTTCAACGTATAACATTATCACATGTCTAAAAAACGGGAGCATGAAAACAATATAAAACAAAAAATCTTCCAGCGAGGATTTAGACCATAAACCATATGCAAGAAGTACCAAAAAGGAAAGTAACATAGTGATAAAATATATTTTACTCATTACATCGCGCTGTGCCTTATCCCAGCCAAAATTTTTCGCATGACATAATAATGCCAATATGTTTTCATTAGCATGATAATCTTTATTTAGATACCAGTTAATAAACTCATCATTTTTGTTTCTTTTTTTGTAATACCTTGAAGCCTTAAAGACATTTTCTCTGCCAACCGGCTTCCCTACTTTTAATTCACTCCATGGAATGTGTAAGACATCACAGTCAAACATTTCCTGAATTGTGGCTGCACATTTTTTCATTGAGGAAATCATTGTGGAAAAAATAATTGTGATGACCAACACGATTATACCGTAATAACCGAGATAAGGAGCTATAGTCAAATGAGGGAATAGCCCCATTTTCTTTATCACTGTAGTAAATATTACAATAGCGACAGATATTACGACACTAAGAAAAAACACTACCCAGTTAACAAATTTAACCTGTGAGTAAGTCCGCCTCATTGCCATTAGTAACTCAATGTTTTTACTATCATTTTGGCGCAAAAATATTTGACTCATTTTTCATCCGTATGATGGGAAGTTGACACCAAAAACATCCTGCCATTTGTTAATGGACGCTCTGTGGTTATTTTGACTTTCGTAATTACGGGCTTCCGTTGCTTTTCCTTGGTCAAGATAACAGCGGATAGATATCTTTAATTTATCATCATAACTAAGGTTGTTTATGTTTCCTTGTATGCCTTTGTGATCGTATACCGGACTAAATATAGCAGAGGCTAAGTAACCTAAAACATTGACAATCTCTAAATCGACCCATTGATAACATTCTGATCGACCGTTGAAGTAGTTAAGTAGCATTGTCTCTAACAAGTAACTACTCATTGAAGGCATGGTGGGACGTTTTTGCCAATATTTTATTACACGAATGACATTTAACATGTTTCCTGAGAGTTTAACATTAAGATCAGTAACTTTTTGCTTGTCAATTCGTGGATCTGTCTTCTTCCAATGACCATTCCCATCTGGTATTAAATAATATGTCTTGCCAAATGAATCTGGAGTAGTAATGAATGCAGGAACTATATCAAAATTCCAGTCATAGGATTTTAGCTTCAGAGTAGCTGCTTCCTGATTTCTTTTTACATCAGCCTTATCATACTGCGGAATTTGATTTAGGCTTGAGATAAAACTGTTTATTATTTTTCTAGAGTTAATAAAATTTGTGCCATCATGCTTATAGTATTTTAAACGAACGGTTCCTTCACGCGCAGTGATTATTATTTTTCCATCACTCTCGCTGTATACACAATCATCACCATCGAGACCAAACATAAGATCTATATCATCTAAAGGGCGAATTTTTGTGCGTCTAGCAAAGGAACCAAAACCTGTATGTATATCAGGGTATATTATGGGGAAATAAACATCATTATTTGGAAAAGTGTTCATTCTGCCCAATAACCAATCTCTACTGGCTCTGGCTCGATCAGTCTGAGAGCTATCTAGATTTACAATATTGCGCTGAAACTCGTTAAACGCAGCAGTCACCGTAAGAGCCATAGCATCCCTCTTCTAACAGCTAAAAGCTAATTTTACCATTAGGTTATAGGCTGTCTCCACATGAATTTACTTCTGCAATCTACTGAGTATTGGAGGACATTTGAACTTTGCCCTGCCCCGGACATCTTAACTTAGCCTTGACAAACATGTGTTAGGACCATTTAGTAATGTCACTTTTTATCCAGATAGAAACGTCACCTTAGAGTAAGCTAAACTGAATGCAATTCTAAGGGACTCAACGGATGTTGGTCACCATGTCAGATAAAGAGATCCACCGTTTGCCGGTAATACAGGCAGTTTGCGAAAAGCGTCTACGGCGTCGCGATGCAGCTTCACAGCTTGGCATCTCGGAACGTCAGGCGCAACGGCTTATCAATCGTTACCGGGTTTCTGGTGCTGAAGGACTTGTCAGCCGTAAACGCGGCCAGCCAAGCAACCGCCGGTTGACCGAATCGCTTAAACTACGCGTCCTCAAACTGATACGTGAAAACTACAGTGACTTTGGACCCACGCTGGCCGCTGAAAAACTCAGGGAACGCCATGATATCCGGCTTTCAATCGAGACCGTCCGCAACTGGATGACGTCTGACGGACTCTGGGTCCCGCATGCTCGTCGCAAGTCACGGGTTTATCAGCCCCGACATCGTCGTGATTGTCTCGGAGAGCTTGTCCAGATAGACGGCTCCCATCATGACTGGTTTGAAGGTCGTGCGCCGAAATGCTGCCTGCTTGTATTTATAGATGACGCTACTGGCCGCCTGATGCATTTGCGGTTCAGCGAGTCAGAAACAGCCTTTGATTACATGCTGGCAACCTGGGAATACATTGAGCAGCATGGGAAGCCGGTATCGCTGTACAGTGACAAACACGCAATATTTCGTGTCAGCGGTCCGGAGAACCGCAATACCACCGTTACCCAGTTCGGACGTGTGCTTTATGACATGGCAATTGAGCTCATTTGTGCCAACAGCTCGGAAGCTAAAGGCCGCGTGGAACGTGCTAATCAGACACTTCAGGATCGACTGATCAAGGAAATGCGCCTTGAAGGCATTACCGGCATTGAAGCCGCAAATGCCTGGCTTTCGAATTTCATCGAAGACTTCAACCGTCGTTTTTCGCGTCCGCCAAAGTTCCCCAAAGATTTGCATCGTCCGGTACAGGAAAGCCCCGATGAGTTAAGAGACATCTTTGCCTGGCATGATGTCCGTACCGTGTCGAAATCACTGACATTCCAGTACGATAAGATCCTTTATCTCATGGACCCAACAGAAGAAAATAGCCGTCTTGCCGGTGAAAAAATTAAAGTACTGGATTATCCCGATGGCACCCTCGCCTTCCACTATGGACACCGGATCCTCAAGTGCCAGGCATTTGATAAGCTGGCCTGTGTCGACCAGGGGCAGATTGTCGATAACAAACGTCTCGGGACTGTACTCAGACTGGCTCAGGTAAAACAGGATGAGCGGGAAAGCGAAGGCAAACGGGAACGAAGCAAAAAATCGCCCAGCCGTAAGGCTCAGGTGCGCGTCCAGGAACAGCTCCGGGCTATCAATCCCGTTCTGGCAGACCCGAGCTTGTTTGTGGCAAGTTCAAAGCGGTAGAATCGACCATCAGTGCTACAAAGTACCGGAACAGTGAGCACCCAAAAGGATACTTGAGATGATTAAATTCCCGACTAAAAAGCGCATTGATTTGTATAAAAATGCTGTCAGTTCTGAGCAATTACAGCTGGATCTGGCTGCGGCTCAGGAGTTTATGTTCGATGCCTGGGAAACTGATGACCTGGACGTTGTGCTGAAACTCATCAGAAAAGCTATCAAGAAATCCCCGCTCTGTGCTGACGCATACTCATTCTACTGCGAGATATCTCAAGAACCTCCTGAGTCAAAAATCGTTAATCTGGAGACGGCTTTGTACGCAGCCAGCATTGCTCTGGGCGAGGATTTTCAGGAATTCGCAGGCCGTTTCTGGAGATGTGTCGAAACACGCCCATATATGAGAGCAAAAGCTGCTTTGGCTGATGCCTTGTGGGTGTCAGGTAACTTCCACCCGGCCATGGCTCACTGTCGCGAAATGCTTAAGCTCAACCCAAACGATAACCAGGGGATTCGTCATTTATTAGCGAACTATTACCTTGAGCTTGAAATGGTGGATGATCTGGCCTTCCTTTTAGACGATTATCCTAGGGATATGCGACCGTTCTTTCAGTATACACGCGCCCTACTCGCCTACCGACAGTCATCCCAAGATGCTGATGATATCGCTAAAGCTGCAATTGATTCTAATAGACACATCCCGGGGTTGTTATCGAAGTGCAGATTGCAGCCCAAATCTAACAGTGGATTTATCACGTTAGGTGGAATGGATGAAGCCATTTATTACGTGAATAATAATATAAAGCCTTGGATTCGCACTCCTGGTGCAATTGAGTGGATAGTTGGATATTAACAACTGGAGCGAAAGAGGGCGTTGCTAATGACAGAGTTGGAGGTGTCGCTAAATCGGATTTATCAAAGTTTTTGGATAATGGAAGGCCTCATTGAAGAAACCGAATCCCTAATCAATAAATCCTTGCGCGACTTCGAAAAATCAGGCCCGAGAATATGCTCTTACGACCACGACTTTGGTAGTGATGAGTATTATAAATTTCGAGGTTTTGCAAGTTATAATTTTGACGAGGTTGTTGAAAATTACGCTACCTTAATGCCAAGCAGGCTTAGAGCCTCAGCATTTTTAACAATGTTTGGAATGTTTGAGTGTAATATTGAATCACTCACACAAGCGATTTTAAAATTCAACGATCAAATTTGGAGAGTTTCGGATTTTAACCAAAAGGGCTTAGAACGTTGTAACTTAATTTTAAAAAAGTTACTTCCCATCACTCATTCAGAATCAAGAAACTTGATATCTTGTATTGTTAAATTAAGAAACCTATGTGCACATAACAATCGGTATGTAAGTGATCATATTTTAAAGGATGGGAACATAAAACGGTTAATTTCAGAAAGCGGATGTATTGATACAAAAAGGTTAAATGGAGAGCATGAGTTGATTTTTAAGAGAAGCTCGCTTCACTTTATTTTAGAATGTTTCATAAACTTTCATAATGAAGTAATTAATTCTTTGAATGGCCCCGGATTTATAATGAACTATAAATTCAGACAGCTTTAAAAAATTAATTTTTAAATGGATATGCTATAAAAGGTTAGATTATGAATAATAAATTCAACCGTGCAATTGAGCACTTGATTAAATCAACTTCCTCAGAAGAGGTCATCAATGCAATTCAGGCAGTGGAAGATCTTTTTAGTTTAGCATGGCTGAGTAAACAAGAAGGACATAGACTACAAAAGTTATGGGCCAGGCGGGATGTCCTGTCCACATCTGAATTATACTCTTTAGGGAAATCTATAATTAATTTGAGTGTTAACAATAAGAAATGGCTTGATGGAACTGCTAAAGAGATAAAGAAGGATACTGATAGTTCACATGGTTTGCTTACCGAAATGATAATAATCGGGTCTTTGTCAACAAGCAACGGGACAGTTTCCCCTTGTCCTAAATCATTTAAAATATACGATTATACAGTTGATTTTGAAACTGGATTTAGACATAAGGTCTCTATAAAAAATTATGACATAACCAAACATGAAAAAGACTTCAATACAAGAAGTGAAGTAATTCGGTCCACGTTCAAAAATCATCTTAAAGCTAGGAGGTTGTCTGGAAGATTAACGATTCTACTAGAGCATGATATCCTAACAGATGAACTTACAAGAGAAATATGCTTTTTCATTGCATTTCAAATGAAAGATTATGGTTTTTACCCATTTAGTAATGGAAGCGGAGGTATTGGATTCCATGAAATAACTGAGTTTGATAAGAACAGACTAGTTAGTCCTTCCGATACAATACTTATCATTGCAAAGCACCACTTCAATGAACAGAGGAATATCATCGATAAAATAGATGAAGCAAATGACAAACTCTTATCTGACCCAGACGACTCAAAATCATTAAAACAATTAGTAATTCGGTTGGGTTCGACAGCTAACATAGAAATGATCAATGACCACTTGACCAACTTAGGGGCTGATTGGGAGAGATGTGGGTTTGACATGTACTTTCTGTTTCAACCTCAGGTTGTATCCGATATTGAAAAAAATAGCACAATGATCACGACATCAATTAAGAGTGGGGTCAAAGGTTTTTTTCCTTCAACCTCAGATATTAAAAATAAGCTTGAAAATATGAAATGTCTAAAAATGGAATTTGGCATTGGTGCAATAAGCTCTGAAAGTTCACCCATGATTCTAATGATTAATGATACTCAAACAAATGTTTCGATACAATCACACTATGTATTTCAGAAAGGTGATGTATATCTCCGGGCAGAAAAAAAAGGAAGCGGTTATGAAGGCAGTCTAGCTAAGATGGCTCCAGGTATTATCACACATGCTGTATTTGATAATATGACAATATCTCCAATTTGTTACTCACAAGATGATAGAGTATTAATCATATAAACGAATGTTATGTAACAACAAAAATTAATACTTATTGACAGCGATTTGTGAATAGACGACTTCCAATCTTTAGCAAAGTGCCACTTCTATCTTGCAAATATAGGTGACACTTTAAAACCGCATTGACATATTGATTTATAAGGGTAAGTTGCTCATTTTTACATGAAATACGCACTAATGAATGCGTTTTGAGTGATTGCAGGAAGGCACCTAAAACCTAATAAAATAGCCCAGCCATAAGGCTCAGGCACACGTCCAGAACATAAATCCCGGTCGCAGACCCTGGTTTGTTTGAGGCAAGTTCAAAGCGGTAGAATCGACCATCAGTGCTACAAAGAACTGGGTACACTAAAATTTAAGAGCAATGAATCCGGCCATTGTTAATCTAAGTGCCAGTATGATTAAAATTTACTCGCATGGATAACATCCATTATAAATACAACTAAAGTATGAGATGCATTAACTGCGAGTCTAGCTTCGGCAACTACTATCTGCGGAGGATTTTGACCACGCCCATGAGCACTCCCTATATGTGACCGGAATGCGCCAATACCGTCGATTAGTGATGAAATTCCTTTTAAAATTTTGTGCTGGTCACCCGCTAAAGTGGGATCGGAATTAAGGTCCAAGTCTGGCTGTACGACAGACCAAAGTGGTGCAACATTCAATTTTTGTGGCATAGGTAAATTGAATTTTTCTATGTAGCATTTTAATGCAGATTCAATTATAGCGCATGCGGCAGTGACTGATGCATGTGGATCGGTTTGAATATTCTCCACTGCACGAAGAAACTCATTTTCAATGGATGAATAGTCACCAGACTTTAGATAATCCTCTAACGTCTTAGAAATCGGAGTAGACCCAGACTTAGTTATAAATCCATTGAGTCTGTAGACTAATTGGTTCTTGGATAAAGCATCAATTATTCTTTTTTGTCCACTTTCGACTGTAGACCCAGCTCCTGCCCTAGAGAATGAATTTGGAGGTAAATCCATATATTTTTGGATAATTATCCCCAGTACTGAAATTGCATCTACTGAGTCATCTTCATTGCAAGCTTTAAGCCAATTGCTGCATTTTGTTTCACAGTTTGGCTTTGTTGAATAAATCAGATTTCGGGTAAGTCTCCCCCGTAGCGGGTTGTGTTTTCAGGCAATACGCACGCTTTCAGGCATACCTGCTTTCGTCATTTTGTTCAGCGCTCGTACCAGGGCCATAGCCTCCGCAACCTGACCATCGTAGTCACGCAGCGTCAGTGAACCCCCGAACAGCTGTTTTACCCGGTACATCGCCGTTTCCGCTATCGAGCGACGGTTGTAATCTGTTGTCCATTTCCACCGCGCATTACTCCCGGTCATTCGCTGATTAGCCACTGCACGGTTACGGTCTGCATATTCACCGGGCCAGTAACCCGCACCTTTTCGGGGAGGGATAAGCGCGCTGATTTTCTTACGCCGCAGTTCATCGTGACAGAGCCGGGTGTCGTAAGCGCCGTCTGCCGATGCTGCCCTGATTTTTCTGTGAGTCTGCCGGATAAGACCCGGGAAGGCTTCTGAGTCCGTCACATTGTTCAGCGACAGGTCTGCACAGATGATTTCATGTGTGTTGCTGTCAACTGCCAGATGCAACTTTCGCCATATACGACGGCGTTCTTTGCCGTGTTTTTTGACTTTCCATTCGCCTTCACCAAAGACCTTCAGCCCGGTGGAATCAATCACCAGATGCGCGATTTCACCCCGGGTGAACGTTTTGAAACTGACATTAACCGACTTTGCGCGCTTGCTGACACTGGTGTAATCCGGGCAGCGCAACGGAACATTCATCAGTGTAAAAATGGAATCAATAAAACCCTGTGCAGCCCGCAGGGTCAACCTGAACACGCGTTTAATGACCAGAACGGTGGTGATGGCGAGATCAGAATAGCGCTGAGGTCTTCCCCGTGATGAAGGCGTTGTCGACTCATACCAGTCCTGAATAGCTTCATCATCCAGCCAGAAAGTTATGGAGCCACGGTTGATGAGGGCTTTATTGTAGGTGGGCCAGTTGGTGATTTTGAACTTTTGCTTTGCCACGGAACGGTCTGCGTTGTCGGGAAGATGCGTGATCTGATCCTTCAACTCAGCAAAAGTTCGATTTATTCAACAAAGCCTCACAGTTTCCTAGAGGCACCTCACCAGGTGCGCCCGATTCCATAAACAGTGAATTTAAAGTTGAATGGCTAAAATAATGCTCACCCAGTACTGAAGACACCGCGCCAATTACATTGTTAGGTATTTTATTATTCATTCTTTCCTACGGGATTATTCTATTGTTAATTTCAATTAATTATTATAACCGAAAAATGAGGTACGATAAATGCCTGGTTTTTTACATAACCACATTGGCAAGCTGTTCCTGATAATTAATGCTCTGGACAAGTCCGATTGTCAGGTGGGGTTTGAGTACCTGGGCAGTCATATGACCGCCCAGGATTTGTTTAGAGATAGCCGAGGTACTTCGTAACAAGAGTCAAAAGACCAGTAATGGACACAATGACCGCCGCTACATCCACTTTTATCTCAATTTTCAGATCGATATTCATCGCTTATGCTCTGATATGATCTGGGGCCCCAGACACGTAATATCTGGCGTATTTATACTGCCGCAGCCTTGGACAGTTCGTGGTTTACATAACCGGTATTGTTCCCACGTTCCGAGTTTCCTGAAACGCTCTTTAACCCTCACCATCAGCCCTGCCAATGATAAGTTTGCCCACAGGGCAGTCTCCGAACGTCTTTTCGACCCATCAGCAACTTATGCCTAAGTCACCGGAGGCGTGCGAGCCACACATTGAACATTACAGATCTATTAGCAGCTTGTCACCGGGTGAAGATGTAAAGGTTTTGTATTAGTTCGAAGAAGAGGTTTTGATCATGAAAAGATTGGTGGCTGGCGAGGACTCGAACCTCACATCCCCTTCCAATAGATTCAGTACCTAAACCTATTGGAAGGCCCTTCAAAATTGCTTATGAAGGGACCCAGGGAGCTCTACCAACTAAGCTAACCAGCCATTAAATGCATTCCGGATTCTATCAACCTCATCTTTATCTTGCAAGTAATTGTTGATTAATGTCTTTGTGATTGCATTGTCTTTACGAGGACCAGTAAGGTGTTTATATTTTATGCAAAGTGATTTTGCGATTTTTTCAATGTCCAACATTTTTTGGCAGATATGGTGGGCGACCTGTTGGCATACCTGAGAATACAGAATTACATCACGTATTGTTAATTCAGCTTCTTTATTAACTTCATGCTTGTATTTTTTACGCATTTTAATTAAGTCAGATTCTGAAAACATTTCTTCCCAAAGATTAGTGTTTTCTCGGCTATGTGCGTTAATATTACGAACAAGTCTAAAGTAATCCAATAATTTTAAATCAAGTTCATCTATGTAAATTGACAACTCATTATGGTTTAATTTAGGATGCGTAATCTTACCATTTATTTTGTTCACATGAGCATGGTGAATTGCTCTACGTAGTATGTCTACATTATCAATATTGAATGACCGTTCATCACTATATATTTTTTTTGACAAGGAAATGTAGTCTTTCAAAAATGATTCTAGGCAGCTATATATAAATGCAATGTGACTTTGTGTTACGTAGAGAGATGTTTTGTAAATCTCTAAATGTGCAACTTTTAGTTTTGCATTTTTATGCTTTTTAGTTACGTCTTCAATTCGATTAATGTTAATGCGGCCAGATTCATCTTTGCAAAGGAGTTCCTTTACTGCTACATCAATCAGAATTAAATGTGGGTTTACTGTCCCTAAAAGTTTTCTGAATTTTGTCTCAATAGATCGTGGCTGCATATCTTCTGTCATAGGTAACGCCTCCTGTGTTGAGATTGATTTTATAAAATACACGGCAAAGATTAACTATCACTTTGATAGTCAGAGACCGTTTAAGCGAGTTGTGGGCTAAAGATAAATTATTAATGGTCTGAATCCTCAGGCCATTAATATTCAACGATATCTTGCTTCACGGAACTTAAATCAATCTCTGGCTGTAAAATCAGGACAGTATAACCCATACTCACAGGCAATTTCTCAGTTTTGAGCCCGCACTGCTCCAATAATGGAAATATCCCGTCTGGAACGCCAGTTACACGCACCTCAAGTGGCAATATAAGATTTCCTGATTCTGTAAATGAGCTATGGAGTTGAGATTTCTGTGTATACACAGCCGATACATCTGTACCGCATTTCCAACCATCCTGCCACTCGGTATCGGATAATAGGTGATCCTGCCAGCCCATTGAACGTAGCGTGTCAATCATGCAGGTGAATCTAAACAGCGTGCTCTGATTGGCTAACTCACCAGAGCTTGCCAGCCAGATATACTCCACCTTGCTGTAAAGCCGTGCTGATGGCCCTTTCAGTTTCCCTTGTTCCTGTAACCAGATTATGTCAGGCGCCAGAGATTTAGGAAAAACCTTGCGTTTCTGAGCTGTTGAAAGCCACTGCATTATGAACATGTGTGTTTGAAGAGACGTGAGAGATCTTCCCTCTTTCCGTGCAAGCTTTACCGCTACGATGATGCACCAGGCGAGATGAGCTAGTTCAGTATCAGGGCGCTTAGTAGTTAGCTCAGTCAATACTTTCTCCACGACTGTTAAGGAAAATTTTAAGGCCGGAGATTATCATGAAATTGGTTGTTGGCGAACCGGCGAAATGAGGTCAAGTTTCGAGTTTCGAAGTAGGTAGGGATGAGGTGTATGAAGCCAAACCGGCGCGTCTTCATCATTACCTGGTATGTCTAACCCAAAATCTATTTTTGGTTGTTTGACGTGGCCATGATGTAGGAGTTATTCAGTTGCCTGAGCTGTAGATCTGCCCGGTTGAGCAGGTCTCGGGACAGCGGTTGATCCTGCGGGGAATTTTGCAGTTGCCGGATTAATTCTTCAACTGGCACGCTTTCGTTTAAGGACTTTGATATAGAGAACACAGCCGTTTTAAGCTCACTAACGGTCAGGTATTTGCCCTTCTTCTCATCGAGTTGATTAAGTCTGTCCTGAAGCGTCTGAAGCTCAGATACTCCCCTGTACCAACCTGAGATGGTGGCATTGGGCAAACTGTTGGCTTGCAGCTTTGATCGCCAGTCCGCCGACAACTCCTCTGCAAATTTGGCGTTAGGGTAAAGATGGCGAGTTTGTTCTACCAACTGATTACCGTATTGCAATGGCCAATACGGTGAAAGAGTGCTCAGTTCGTTCAGACGGGAAGTTAATTGTTTGGCGTAGGTATCACTGGATTCAAGCCACGTCGGAGCGTCCTGGCGTAGCTGATCGACAGCCGGAAGAGGCATGCTGGTCGGTAAAGCTGCGAGAGAGTTGTTCAACGCATCTTCTCCGGGGTGGCTGAATACTATTGGCGTGAAAATATAGGTGACTATGCCCAGTACGGCAGCTGTTAAAATACCGCCGAAATAAGCCACTAATGGAGTGACCCTTGAGGCTGATTTTCTGATTACTTCAACTTCAACTGCTGGTTCAGAATTCACCACATATACCCAGCGCTGACTATTCTGCCTTTCTGCCTTAACCGGTAGTGCTACGTCAGTTAGATTGCTATCCGTCTGGCTTGACGTGACATCACTATTTTCCAGCCTGATAATTGTGTTTTGCAGCATCTGACGAAGCGGCTCAAAACCACTTGCTCTGTGCAGTTCGAGCCGTTGCAAGGCTTCACCAGTTGAGCTCAAAAGCCTTATTCCCTGGTTCAGGCCTAGTAAATCCGCCCTATGGAGGGATAAAGTCCGGAACAGCTGCTGAAGACGCTTACTCAGGCTGCTGAGTATTTCTATTCTGGCATGTGCAGAAGCGGGCCACATTGCTGACCATTGATAGCGTATCAGGGCATCCAGAATCGCCATACCTTCATTGAAACCCTGTATACCTGCCTGTTGTGCCCTTGCCAAGGTATACCACGCCGCCGTCTGAAGCTCGACCCCATTGATATCGAAAAGGTTTAACGCCAGTTTTTCAACATTCCCCCAGTTCACATCCGGACGGGCAGGATGGGTGAGTTTAGCTAGTTCTTCACGTAATGATGAATAATCAGGCATTGAGCGCGGATCGTTTCCAGTCTTAAGATGGCGTTCGGTAGTGTAGGACATTGTGAAATCCGTATCGAATGAGGGTATGAGTTGATTAGATAAATTGATGGTTTTCCAGATGCTGCTGTTGTTTCAAGTGCCTGATCATCACTTTTCCCTCTGGCATAAACTCGGTCCCATACCGTACAAGTCCAATACCTCTCAGTTCCGCATCGATGGCGTAACGCAACTCACCTGGTACTTGCTGTTCAAGTAGGGTCACATTGAGTGACTGCAAACGAGGTTCATACTTGAGCAGGACACCGGCCAGCATTTCGATCAGCTCGTGGGCTGTCCCGGGCATGCCTTGCAGAATTTTGGTCATATCCGGCAAACCATAATCTGGTAGATGGGATACGGTACCGGCCCGGGCGTTCAAAATTCGCTGGATGTTATCCAGTACAGATAAAATGACCGGGTCTTCTTCGTTTACAACTTCAAGGGGAAGATCTCCTGTAAAGTTGCCAGTAAGAATTTCATATAATGAAGGTGATTTTCGGTCCATATTGATTTTTTTCCACACTCTATGCTGGTAATGGATAAGGCAAATCAATTTCGGGTGCGTCTGGTAACCAACGGCCTGATTTTTTCATTAAATACCCCAAAATCTCATCATTAGTTAAATTGACGTCAGACATTGAATCAATTTTGAACCAGTATTCAGGATAGTAGAATAGGTCTGAGGCACGTGGCTCTGAGAAATTCAACTCTATCAGGCTAAGAGCATAACCTTGTATCCTCGATGTCTTCAACGATGACTTTGGCATCGCGAAGCGGGTGTGAAGCCTGGAGATCATCGCCCGGATCGGTCATCTCGGTCACCAGACCTTTCACCCAGGTATTGAGCTCCAGCTCAAGCAGGCGACGGTCTTTGGTGGTACCGATATTTTCACGCTGGATGAGCTTCAGGTAGTGCGCGATACGTGACAACAGGAAGATGTATGGCAGACGGGAATTGATGCGGCTGTTGGCGGTCGCATCCGCAGTGTCGTACAACGCAGGCTTCTGGGCGGAGTTTGCGCTAAAGAAACAGGAATAATCTCTGTTTTTATAATAGCTTAGCGGAATGAATCCCAGATTCGAGAATTCAAACTCACGGGTTTCCGGTATCATCACTTCGGACGGGATTTTTACCTGATTACCGGTACCGAGGTCGTACAGATGGATAGGCAGATCCTGAACTGCACCGCCAGCCTGAGGGCCACGAATCTGGACGCACCAGCCATTATTGATAAAACTTTTCACCATATTGGCAGCAAAGGCAAAGGATGCATTCGTCCATAAATACTTCTCGTGATCAGGTCCCTTCACTTCCTCCACATAATTGAAACTGCGCACCGGGACGGTATCCGGACCATACGGCAAACGGCCCAACACACGTGGCATAGTCAGCCCAATGTAGCGGGAGTCCTCAGAGTCACGGAACGCTTTCCATTTGATATATTCAGCTCTGTCAAAATAGTTACCGATGTCTTTGATGGCCGCGACTTCTTCCATGCTGGATTTATGGAAGAATTTTGGTCCTACAGAACCAATAAACGGCATATGAGCGGCAGCTGAAACTTTTGATATATTACGGAGTAACGCTACATCCTGAGCGGAGGAATCGAACTCATACGACGAAATGATTGCGGCAATGGGCTCTCCGCCCGGTTGATCGTATTCCATCGAATAAGTATGGTGATAAAGACCGCTCTGGATAATCTCCGGAGCGTCTTCAAAATCCTGACGCAGATCGTCTTTAGAAACATCAAGTATTTCTATTTTTACATTCTGGCGGAAATCTGTGCGATCAACCGTGTGCTTAAGCCCGCGCCAGAGTGATTCTACGCGTTGAAACTCCGGGTGGTGCATAACTTCATCGAGCTGGCGACTGATTTGATAATCAAGCTCTGCGATATGCGAATCAAGCAATGATTTATCAAGCTTCTCAACTTTTTGGCCTGATTTTGAAATAACCTGCATAAAAACCTGAATGGCTGCGGTCACTCGCTCATCTGCCGAGGCATCGGCCATGACGCTGTCGTCTTGATATTCAGTAATGTCACCCAGGCGAGAAACTGGATTCAGATTAATTTTTTCAAACAGCGAGGCATACACGCTGTCTGGGTTATTCTCAAGTACAGTAGTGTTCCCCTGCACCGATTGTGTTTCAGTATTCACAGACATCAGCATCCTCTCTGTTAATCCATTAAAAAAACATTTTGCTGTTATTCGGCGGGTGCAAGGGCATTCAGCTCTTGTCTTAATTCTTCGCTCAGAGCCGGGTCTTTCAGTATGGTTTCAAGAGATCTGCGGAACTCGGCGTTATCCAGGAGGTTAGACTTTAGGTCTCTAAGGAGATTGCGCATGGCTAACATGGCACGAAGTTGAGGAATTTGCTTTGCTATTGCTTCAGGCTCGAAATCTTTCATTTCAGAAAAGCTGAGTTTGATATTTTCTTCAGAACCATCACCTCTCAGGGTGTTAGCAACATCAATGCTGACCTCTGGGTTAAGCTCGGACAGAACGCTATTAAAGTTGTTTTTGGAAATATTTAACTTACTGCGTTCAGAAAGCGGGAGGGTTTCTTTGCCGTTACTGAAGTCTCCCAACGCGAGAAGTTTTAAGGGCAACTCGACTTTCTTTTGGGCGGAACCCGTGTGCAGGTCAAGCTGGATGTTGACACGTGCTTTTGGCACTTCATTCTGGAAGCTGGAATCTGCCATATCATTCCCTTTGTTGGACAGTGGTGATAGTTACCACAAGGTATCTTTACAAAGCGATGATAGAACATATTGCTCACATAGATCAACTTTGCAGATCAAAGATCTGCAATTGGAATTTTATTAAGAGTTTTCCTCTGTTTTGTAACAGGGTGCACCTCTAGGAATTGGGGAAAAAGTGATCTTGACCCGCCATTTCCGGACAGCTTTTGTATCTTAAGTTAACGATGCCCGCTGCCGCCGGTATTCTCTCGGAGAGTGATATCCCAGCGCACTATGCGGGTGATTTTCATTGTAATGCGTGAACGCCGCTGCAAGGTTTCGCAGGGCTGTTCTCACATCCGGTTTCGGCATGAACGCGATATAGTCTTCCTTCATCGTCTTCACGAACCGTTCGGCCATGCCATTGCTCTGCGGGCTGCTCACCGCTGTTGTACATGGCTCCAGATTCAGCTCTTTGGCGAACCTCCGCGTTTCATGCGCGGTATATGCTGAACCGTTGTCCGTCAGCCACTGCACCGCTGTGTCGGGCAGCCTGTCGCCGAAGCGCTTTTCCACCGACCTCAGCATCACATCCTGCACGGTCGAACTGTCATAGCCTCCCGTGCTTGCTGCCCAGTCTATGGCCTCACG
>NZ_JBLKCZ010000037.1:0-24029 GCF_047530595.1 Enterobacter sp. 01-M-02-SI-ECC
CATGAACCATGTGGGCGACTACGGTAACCGCGACAAGATCCCGCCAGTGCTGGTGCCGCACGGGCAGGAGTTGGAGCCGGAAACCCATGCGGTTTGTGTGGCCGGTATGCTGATCCGCCGTTTGGAGTCCGACCCTGGCCGAGATCTGTCGAAGAACATTCGTCAGGGCAGCACGCTGTCCAACGACCAGTTTGCCGGTGAGCGTTTCCACTACTGCCTGTCCAATCCGCCTTTTGGCAAGAAATGGGAGAAGGACAAAACCGCCGTCGAAGCGGAACACAAAAAAGGCGAGCTGGGCCGGTTTGGGCCGGGCCTGCCGAAAATTAGCGATGGCTCCATGCTGTTTTTGATGCACCTGGCGAGCAAGCTAGAACTGCCGATCAACGGCGGTGGCCGCGCCGCTATCGTGCTGTCGGGTTCGCCACTGTTTAACGGCGGTGCCGCGTCTGGCGAATCGGAAATCCGCCGTTGGTTGCTGGAAGACGACCTGATTGAAGCCATTGTGGCTCTGCCAACGGATCTGTTCTTCCGCACCAATATCGCCACCTACCTGTGGATTCTGTCCAACAAGAAGCCGCAGGAGCGCAAAGGCAAGGTGCAGTTGATCAACGCCACCGACCTGTGGACTGCAATCCGCAACGAGGGCAACAAGCGCCGTATTGTCAGCGATGAGCAGCGCCGCCAGATTCTGGACATCTACGCCGCAGGCGAAACCGGTGCGCTTTCCCGGATGCTGGACTACCGTACCTTTGGCTACCGCCGTATCAAGGTCCTGCGCCCGCTGCGCATGACCCTGGAGCTGGATAAGGTGGGCATGGAGCGGCTGGAAGCCGAAGCTGCCTGGGAAAAACTCTCTGACGCGCATCAGACATTCTGGCGCAAAGCCCTCAAGCCGTTGATCGGGCAAACGCAGCCCTATAGCTGGGCAGAAACCTTTGTTAGGAACTCGATCAAGTCCGACGAAGCCAAGCAGCTCAAGGTCAAATCCAACAAGACATTGATCACCGCGCTGATCAACGCCTTTGGTCACAAAGACCCGAAAGCCGAGCCAGTCACGGATTCCAACGGCGAGCTGGTGCCAGACACAGATTTAACTGATTACGAGAACGTCCCCTATCTGGAGGACATCGACGACTACTTTGCCCGCGAAGTGCTTCCTCATGTGCCGGATGCCTGGCTGGATGAGAGCTTTACCGATGCCAGGGATGGTCAATTGGGCCGCGTTGGCTACGAGATCAACTTCAACCGCTTCTTCTACCAGTACCAGCCGCCGCGCAAGCTGCATGATATTGATGAAGACCTGAAGCAGGTAGAAGCCGAGATTGCCGCGCTACTGGCGGAGGTGGCCAGCGAATGAGTCACTACAAACCGTATCCAGCCTACAAGGATTCCGGCGTTGAGTGGATTGGGCTGGTGCCGGAGCATTGGAAGGTTGCGCAGATCAAGCGTATTTCCGCCTTGAATCCCAAGAAATCGACCCTAAGCAAGGAAAAGGATTCTCTTTGCACATTTCTCCCAATGGAGAAGCTGAGAACCAATGCTATAACACTTGATGAAACTCGTCCTATTCATGAGGTGTATGACGGATATAGCTATTTCTGCGATGACGATATTCTGATCGCCAAGGTAACGCCTTGCTTCGAGAATGGAAACATAGCGGTAGCCAATGGTCTGGTTAACGGCATTGGGTTTGGCTCTACAGAAATCAATGTCCTTCGGGTAAATGGAAAGGGACATAACCGATTTCTTTACTACCGTCTGCAAGAAGAGCAGTTCAGAACAATTGCCAAATCTGAGATGAGAGGCACTGGAGGCTTAAAGCGAGTTCCAACGGAGCTGTTTGAGTCATTTACTTTCGGGCTTCCCGACACTGACGAACAAGTCACCATTGCCGCCACCCTCGACCGCGAAACCGCCCGTATTGATGCGCTTGTCGAGAAGAAAACCCGCTTTATCGAGCTACTGAAGGAAAAGCGCCAGGCGCTGATTACCCATGCTGTCACCAAGGGACTAGACCGCAACGCCAAGATGAAGGACTCCGGCATTGAGTGGATTGGGCAGGTGCCAGAGGAGTGGTTAAATAGGAAGGTTTTTCATGCTTTCCAAGCCATTGGGAGTGGAACAACGCCACCGGCAAAGGAGCATGAATGGTATCAGGGAGGAACCATTCCGTGGATAACAACAAGTGAGCTTAGAGAAAACACCGTCGTTAAAACAAAGAAGTGTGTTACCTCAGATGCCATGCAGAAATTCTCAGCCTTGAAAATTTTTCCCGCTGGTTCATTAGCTATTGCCATGTATGGTGCAACAATTGGTCGCCTAGGGTTTCTTGGAATCCCAGCAACAACCAACCAAGCTTGCTGTGTGCTGTCTGGTGAACGCGATTTGAATATCCAGTTTTTGTATTACTGGTTGATGGCATTCAGAGCCGATATCGTGGCTTTCTTCTCTGAGGGCGGGGGCCAGCCGAATATCAACCAAGAGGTGATAGCCAGCCTTAGGGTGCCATCCCCAGCCCCTGATGAACAAGCCACCATTGTCGCCACCCTCGACCGCGAAACCGCCCGCATTGATGCACTGATTAGCAAGGCGGAACAAAGTATCACCCTGCTCAAAGAACGCCGCGCCGCCTTTATCACCGCCGCTGTCACCGGCCAGATTGATTTGCGAGGAAAACAATAAATGCAATCAGCAGCACATCAGGAAAAATACTTCCAGCAATACATCATCGACCGGTTTGTAGAACAGGGCTGGAAGCTGGGTGATTCCAAGTTCTACGACACCGAGAGGGCGGTGTACCCCGAAGATCTGGAAAACTGGATCAAATCCAGCGGCCAGCAGGAAAAATGGGACAAGCTGGAACGGCTCAACGGGGCCAAAACCCTTGAAGTGCTGATGGACCGCTTGGATAAAGCACTGGAGAAACAAGGCACCATGCAGGTGTTGCGCCAGGGCTTTTCTATTGCCGGTTGCGGCCTGATCGAGATGACCGAGGCCGCACCGGAAGACAAGCGCAATGCAGCAGTCATTGAGCGCTACCAGGCCAATATCCTGCGCGTGGTGCCGGAGCTGAAGTATCACCCGGCCCGTGAATTTGCCATTGATCTGGTGCTGTTTATCAACGGTCTGCCGGTGGCAACCGTCGAACTGAAGACCGACTTCACCCAGTCCTGCGAAGCGGCCATGGATCAGTACCGCAATAATCGCCGACCGTATGACGCCAAGACCAAACGCAGGGAACCGCTGCTGACCTTCAAGCGTGGGGCGGTGGTGCATTTCGCCATGTCCGACTCTGAAATCATGATGGCGACCAAGCTGGATGGAGAAAACACCTTTTTCCTGCCGTTCAATAAGGGGCGCAAGGACGAAAGCGGCACGGTACATGCGGGTAACCCGCCAGGTGAGATTAAGGCCGATGGTACTCAGGAATACCCTGTAGCCTACTTCTGGGAGGAGGTCTGCGAACCGGATGCCTGGCTGCGGATTTTCCATAGCTTTGTCTACGTCGAGAAAAAGGACGTGGTGGATATTCAGGGCAACTGGTCGAAGAAAGAAACCCTGATTTTCCCGCGCTTCCACCAATGGACGGCAGTGAACCAGATGCTGGCCGATGCCCGCGAAAACGGCGCAGGCATGACCTACCTGTGTGACCACAGCGCCGGTTCCGGCAAGACCAGCACCATTTCCTGGACGGCTCATGACTTGGTGAAACTGCGCGAAGATAACGGCGACGCGGTATTTAACAGCGTGATCATTGTCACCGACCGTAATGTGCTGGACGGCCAGCTTCAGGACGCGGTGAAGCAGATTGACCATCAGTTTGGGGTAATCGCCGCCATTGACCGGCAGAAGTCATCCAAGTCCAAGAGCAAGCAGCTCTCGGAGGCCTTGTTGTCTGGCACGCCGATTGTTGTGGTCACGATCCAGACCTTCCCTTACGCGATGGAAGCCATCATCACTGACAAGGCCCTGAAAGGGAAAAACTTTGCTGTGATCATTGATGAGGCGCATAACTCGCAGACAGGCTCTACCGCCGCTAAGCTGCAAGCCGCGCTGGGAATGAGCGGACAAGGCAAGATGTCCACCATGACGGTGGATGAACTGCTGGAGCAACTGCAAAAGTCCCGCGCCCGCCCGGAGAATATCAGCTACTTCGCCTTTACCGGCACGCCCAAGCACTCCACTTTGATGCTGTTCGGTCGCCCGGCAGATACAAGCCAACCGGCCTCGGACGATAACCCGCCACAAGCCTTCCACCTGTACACCATGCGCCAGGCCATTGAGGAGAAATTCATTCTCGATGTGTTGAACGGCTATGTACCCTACAAAACGGCCTTCAATCTTTCCAAGCAGCTTGAAGACAGCAAGCGGGTGAGCGGCAAGGCCGCCAAACGCGCCCTGGCACAGTGGATGTCATTGCACCCTACCAATGTGACCCAGAAGGTGCAGTTTATCGTTGAGCACTTTACCAAGAACGTCGCCCACCGGCTGGATGGCAAGGCAAAGGCGATGGTCGTGACCAGCTCCCGCGCCGCTGCCATTCGCTACAAGAAGGCGTTTGACCGCTATATCGAGCAGCACAGCGAGTACGGCTTTATTCATTCACTGGTGGCCTTCTCCGGCAAGATGACCGGTAAGCAGGTGATGCACCAGGATGACGGCGAGTTCAAGGACGATGTGTTTATCGTCGATGAGAACGAGGAGTTCACCGAGCAGAGCATGAACCCGGATGTCCACGGGCAGGATTTGCGCTTTGCCTTTGACCGCCCGGAATACCGGGTGATGTTGGTGGCCGACAAGTTCCAGACCGGCTTTGACCAGCCGAAACTGGTCGCCATGTATGTGGACAAGAAAATCGCCAACCATGTGGAGATTGTGCAGACCTTCGCCCGCCTGAACCGGACGGCACCAGGGAAGGATGAGGTCTTTATCATCGACTTCGTGAACGACCCGGAGAACGTGCGCAAGGCCTTTGCCACCTATGACAAGGGCGCTCACATCGGCGAAGTGCAAGACCTCAATGTGGTCTACGAGATCAAGGAGCGACTGGACGAGCACGGCCTTTACGACGAGAAGGATTTGGCCGCGTTCAAGGAAGCCCGCTTCAAGACCATCCGCGACATCACTCATACTAAATCGCCGCAGCACAAGGCGCTGTATGCCGCTACGGCTGGAGCGACGGCCTTGTATAACGACAAGATGAAAATGCTGCGCGATGGCATGGCAACCTGGGAAGCAGCGTTTGAGAAGGCCCGCGCCAAGGGTGACGAGGCGGGCATGAAGTCTGCCGATCACCACCAGGATGAGTATGCCGAGCAAATCAAGGCGTTGATGGGCTTCAAGTCGGACCTGGGGCGCTTCTGCCGTACCTATTCCTATATCGCCCAACTGATTGATTTTGGCGATCCGGAGTTGGAAAACTTTGCCGCTTTCGCCAAGCTGCTGCAAAAGCGCCTTCAGCACGAAGCACCGGAAACCGTGGACTTGACAGGCCTGGTGCTTACTGGCTTTGACATCAATGCTCGACCCGATGACGTAGAAGACGAAGGCAAAACCCCGGTATTGCAACCAGCAGGTGCAGGCGGTGGTGGCGCGGTAGGCGACAAGCCTAAATTCGTCAAAGAAATTATCGAGAGGCTCAACAGCCTGTTTGGTGAGGCGACGCCGATCCAGGATCAGGTGGCTTTCGTTAATCAGATTTCAGCGATTACCGGTGAAAGCGATGTCGTCATGGCTCAGGTGGAAAGCAACACCCGTGAGCAGGCTATGAAAGGCAACCTCCCCGGTGCTGTTCAGCAAGCGGTTGTTCGTGCTTTGTCCAGTCATCAGAAGCTGGCAACCCAGGTGCTCAAGTCTGACCGTCAGGGCATGACCGCATTGGTTGATATGGTGTATGACCTGCTGCGCGAAGGCAAAGACATCGACCTGGATATGGATTAAGCCTATGCTTGACCTGCTGAATCTGCCAGGCATCAAGCCGGTCGATATGCGCCACGAAAGCAAGTGCCTTGTGATAGTTGCTGAGCCGGTAACGGTCGAGGTGCCGTTATGTGGGGACTGCAACACCCCTATGCACAGACACGGTACGCGCAAAAACAAGTTCATGGACACGCCGTTGTACATGGAGCCGGTCCGCCTTGAAGTTCAGCGCCCGCGCTTTCGCTGTGAGTCGTGCGGAAAAATGTCCATGCCGGAGTTGAGTTTTCTGGATGATAAACGCCGAGCCACCAAACGGCTGATCGATGTTATTCGGCAACAGTGCCTGGGAACCACCTTCCATGCTTTAGCCGAGCAAACCGGTGTGGCGGTGAACACCGTCAAGAACATCGCTCACGATCTCATTGAGGAACTCTCCCAAACCGTTCGTTACGAAACCCCGGTCATCATGGGTATCGACGAAGTGAACCTTGCCGGCGGGTATCGCTGTGTAATCACCAATCTGGCAACCAACAACGTCTTTGATATGTTGGAGCATCGTACTCAAGAGCACCTGAAGCCCTTCTTCAAGGATTTGCCGGATGCTGACAAAGTGGAATGGGTCTGTACGGATATGTGGCGACCCTTCAAGCGTTCCTTTGCTCAGTATCTGCCCAACGCCAAACTGGTGATCGACAAGTTCCATGTCGTCAAGATGGCCTCTGAAGCCCTGGAAGAGGAGCGCAAGAACTATCAGGCACAGTTAAGCAAAGAAGATCGGATTTATGTCAAAAAGTCCATTCGCTGGCTCACCCTGAAGCGGCCCGGCAACCTGACGCCCGCGGAGCAAAAGGCGCTGGAGGTTGTAAAGCAGGCGATCCCAGAACTTGCCGTGGCCTATGACTTCAAGGAAGCCTTCTTCTGCATCTACGACGAACCCGACAAACAGAGCGCTCAGAACGCCTTTGAGGCTTGGGAGAACAGCCTGCCGCCTTATGGCATGGAGCCTTTCAAAAAACTGGTGAAAACGGTACACAACCATTACGACGACATCTTTGCCTACTGGGATGCGCCGTTCTCAATCACCAATGGCTATACCGAAGGGCTCAACGGCTTGATCAAGATGTCCAACCGGTTAGGTCGGGGTTACAGCTATGACATCATCCGTGCAAAGACGTTGTACTCCAAAGAAGCCCGCAAGGTTGGCAGTGGTATTCGAGCAGGACGAGGCAAGGTCGAGTATGGGCCGCACATTCCGACATTGTTGAAGCAGGCAGAAGGTGGAGAGTTGGATTAACGCGAGAGAGGGCGCGTCTGAGAATCCAACCAATGTTAGATTCTCGCAGGGTGGTGAAAAACAGAAAAATCCAACCAGAAGCAGCTTTTTGTCCGACTAAGAGTCTAGGGTTAGAATGGATGAATTCCAACCCTAGAATGCAAATAGCCGTCAATACTAACGGTTCAAAGTACTGGCGAATGAAGTATCGATTTGCCGGTAAAGAGAAAAAACTCTCGTTCGGAACCTATCCTGACATCTCACTTGCGGAAGCCCGCACTAAGCGCGATGAAGCGAGAAAAACATTGGCAAATGATAAAGATCCCGGTGAAGTTAAAAAAGCCGAACTACTTGCCCAAAAACTATCGGTTACGAATACTTTTGAAGCGATAGCGGTTGAGTGGTACAACGCAAAAGTTTCTGGCTGGTCAAAAAACTACGCTGACTATGTTAACCGGGCCTTCAAAAACAATGTATTTCCCTTTGTTGGATCGCAGCCGGTTAATGAGATAAAGCCACTGGAGCTTCTGTCTGTATTGCAGCGTATGGAAAAGCGAGGTGCGCCGGAGCTTGCCAGTAAAGTGCGCCAACGTTGTAGCGAAGTGTTCCGTTACGCTATTGTTACTGGCCGAGCCGAGTACAACCCTGCGGCTGATCTTGGTAGTGCTTTACAGGGGTACGAGAAACAACATTATCCCTTTCTTACTGCTGCTGAGCTACCCGAGTTTTTACAAAAGCTTTCACAATACACCGGCAGTCTAGTAACGCTTCTGGCGACCCGACTACTCATGCTTACGGGCTTACGAACCGTCGAATTACGTATGGCAGAATGGAGTGAAATCGACTTCGAAAACCATATCTGGGAAATACCGAAAAGTAGAATGAAGATGAGGCGACCCCACATAGTGCCCCTTTCTGCTCAATCCTTAGCAGCACTTCGGCAACTAAAGCAATTGACCGGTACTTACCAGTTTATCTTTGCAGGTCGAAACGATGTTAATAAACCAATGAGCGAAGCCAGCATCAATATGGTTATTAAAAGGATTGGTTACGATAAGAGAGCAACCGGACATGGTTTTCGTCACACCATGAGCACAATCTTGCATGAGGAAGGATTCAACACTGCTTGGATTGAGACCCAGCTCGCGCATGTGGACAAGAACGCGATTCGCGGGACCTATAACCATGCGCAGTATCTTGAAGGGAGGAAAGAGATGATGCAGTGGTATGGGGACTATTTGGATGGATTGCGATTGGATGGAAACGTTGCCAGAGTTAGTTAATGAAGAGCCGATTCGAGTTCGGCCTTCGCACCAACAGTATGTAAATAGACCTCAACTGAGGTCTTTTTTTATGCCTAAAATGAATCGCCACGGGTTTAACAGACACCTCAGAGTCATTTAAGATGGCTTAAAGAGAGGTGCCCATGAGCGGTAAGCGTTATCCCGAAGAGTTTAAAACTGAAGCAGTCAAACAGGTTGTTGATCGCGGTTATTCTGTTTCCAGCGTTGCAACACGTCTCGATATCACCACCCACAGCCTTTATGCATGGATAAAGAAGTACGGTCCGGATTCTTCCACTAATAAAGAACAGTCAGATGCTCAGGCCGAGATCCGCCGTCTCCAGAAAGAGCTGAAACGGGTTACCGGTAATGCTGTCAACCTGTTGATGACTATTTTAATCTGTAGTCATTCAATCCTTGTAACATCAGGATGATCCTGGTGTCAGTGAAAATACGAAATCAACACGTTGGTATCATTACCCACCTGTGAACTGACGTCGGCATTTTGAATCTCACTTCGGCGTGCCCCCTCCGAATGGCGCAAAACATTTCGTGGTATGGCATGATAGCACCCGAAGAGAGTCAATTCAGGGTGGTAAATGTGAAACCAGTAACGCTATACGATGTCGCAGAGTATGCCGGTGTCTCTTATCAGACCGTTTCCCGCGTGGTGAACCAGGCCAGCCACGTCTCTGCGAAAACGCGGGAAAAGGTGGAAGCGGCGATGGCGCAGCTGAACTACATTCCCAACCGCGTGGCACAACAACTGGCGGGGAAACAGTCGTTGCTGATTGGCGTTGCTACCTCCAGTCTGGCCCTGCACGCGCCGTCGCAAATTGTCGCGGCGATTAAATCTCGCGCCGATCAACTGGGTGCCAGCGTGGTGGTGTCGATGGTAGAACGAAGCGGCGTCGAAGCCTGTAAAGCGGCGGTGCACAATCTTCTCGCGCAACGCGTCAGTGGGCTGATCATTAACTATCCGCTGGATGACCAGGATGCCATTGCTGTGGAAGCTGCCTGCGCTAATGTTCCGGCGTTATTTCTTGATGTCTCTGACCAGACTCCCATCAACAGTATTATTTTCTCCCATGAAGACGGTACGCGACTGGGCGTGGAGCATCTGGTCGCATTGGGTCACCAGCAAATCGCGCTGTTAGCGGGCCCATTAAGTTCTGTCTCGGCGCGTCTGCGTCTGGCGGGCTGGCATAAATATCTCACTCGCAATCAAATTCATCCGATAGCGGAACGGGAAGGCGACTGGAGTGCCATGTCCGGTTTTCAACAAACCATGCAAATGCTAAATGAGGGCATCGTTCCCACTGCGATGCTGGTTGCCAACGATCAGATGGCGCTGGGCGCAATGCGCGCCATTACCGAGTCCGGGTTGCGCGTTGGTGCGGATATCTCGGTAGTGGGATACGACGATACCGAAGACAGCTCGTGTTATATCCCGCCGTTAACCACCATCAAACAGGATTTTCGCCTGCTGGGGCAAACCAGCGTGGACCGCTTGCTGAAACTCTCTCAGGGCCAGGCGGTGAAGAGCAATCAGCTGTTGCCCGTCTCACTGGTGAAAAGAAAAACCACCCTGGCGCCCAATACGCAAACCACCTCTCCCCGCACGTTGGCAGATTCCTTAATGCAGTTGGCACGACAAGTTTCCCGACTTGAAAGCGGGCAGTGAGCGCAACGCAATTAATGTGAGTCAGCTCACTCATTAGGCACCCCAGGCTTTACACTCTATGTGTCCGGCTCGTATGTTATGCGAAAATGTGAGCGGATAACAATTCACGCAGGATACAACTATGACAATGATTACGGATTCACTGGCCGTCGTATTACAACGTCGTGACTGGGAAAACCCTGGCGTTACCCAACTTAATCGCCTTGCGGCACATCCCCCTTTCGCCAGCTGGCGTAATAGCGAAGAGGCTCGCACCGATCGCCCTTCCCAAGAGTCGCGCAGCCTGAATGGTGAATGGCGCTTTGCCTGGTTTCCGGCACCAGAAGCGGTACCAGAAAGCTGGCTGGAGCGCGATCTTCCTGACGCCGATACTGTCATCGTCCCCTCAAACTGGCAGATGCACGGTTACGATGCGCCTATCTACACCAACGTGACCTATCCCATTGCGGTCAATCCGCCGTATGTTCCCACGGAGAATCCGACGGGTTGTTACTCGCTCACATTTAATGTTGATGAAAGCTGGCTACAGGAAGGCCAGACGCGAATTATTTTTGATGGTGTTAACTCGGCGTTTCATTTGTGGTGCAACGGGCGCTGGGTCGGTTACGGACAGGACAGTCGTTTGCCGTCTGAATTTGACCTGAGCGCATTTTTACACGCCGGAGAAAACCGCCTCGCGGTGATGGTGCTGCGCTGGAGTGACGGCAGTTATCTGGAAGATCAGGATATGTGGCGGATGAGCGGCATTTTCCGTGACGTCTCGTTGCTGCATAAACCGAGCACGCAAATCAGCGATTTCCATGTAGCCACTCACTTTAATGATGATTTCAGCCGCGCTGTACTGGAGGCAGACGTTCAGATGTACGGCGAGCTGCGCGATGAGCTGCGGGTGACGGTTTCTTTGTGGCAGGGTGAAACGCAGGTCGCCAGCGGCACCGCGCCTTTCGGCGGTGAAATTATCGATGAGCGTGGTGGTTATGCCGATCACGTCACCCTACGTCTGAACGTCGAAAACCCGAAACTGTGGAGCGCCGAAATCCCGAATCTCTATCGTGCGGTGGTTGAACTGCACACCGCCGACGGCACGCTGATTGAAGCAGAAGCCTGCGATGTCGGTTTCCGCGAGGTGCGGATTGAAAATGGTCTGCTGCTGCTGAACGGCAAGCCGTTGCTGATTCGCGGCGTTAACCGTCACGAGCATCATCCTCTGCATGGTCAGGTCATGGATGAGCAGACGATGGTGCAGGATATCCTGCTGATGAAGCAGAACAACTTTAACGCCGTGCGCTGTTCGCATTATCCGAACCATCCGCTGTGGTACACGCTGTGCGACCACTACGGCCTGTATGTGGTGGATGAAGCCAACATTGAAACCCACGGCATGGTGCCAATGAATCGTCTGACCGATGATCCGCGCTGGCTACCCGCGATGAGCGAACGCGTAACGCGAATGGTGCAGCGCGATCGTAATCACCCGAGTGTGATCATCTGGTCGCTGGGGAATGAATCAGGCCACGGCGCTAATCACGACGCACTCTATCGCTGGATCAAATCTGTCGATCCTTCCCGCCCGGTACAGTATGAAGGCGGCGGAGCCGACACCTTCGCAACCGATATTATTTGCCCGATGTACGCGCGCGTGGATGAAGACCAGCCCTTCCCGGCTGTGCCGAAATGGTCCATCAAAAAATGGCTTTCGTTGCCTGGAGAGACGCGCCCGCTGATCCTTTGCGAATACGCCCACGCGATGGGTAACAGTCTTGGCGGCTTCGCTAAATACTGGCAGGCGTTTCGTCAGTACCCCCGTTTACAGGGCGGCTTCGTCTGGGACTGGGTGGATCAGTCGCTGATTAAATATGATGAAAATGGCAATCCGTGGTCGGCTTACGGCGGTGATTTTGGCGATAAGCCGAATGATCGCCAGTTCTGCATGAACGGTCTGGTCTTTGCCGACCGCACGCCGCATCCGGCGCTGACGGAAGCAAAACACCAGCAGCAGTTTTTCCAGTTCAGTTTATCCGGGCGAACCATCGAAGTGACCAGCGAATACCTGTTCCGTCATAGCGATAACGAGCTCCTGCACTGGATGGTGGCGCTGGATGGCAAGCCGCTGGCAAGCGGTGAAGTGCCTCTGGATGTCGCTCCACAAGGTAAACAGTTGATTGAACTGCCTGAACTACCGCAGCCGAAGAGCGCCGGACAACTCTGGCTAACGGTTCACGTAGTGCAACCGAACGCGACCACATGGTCAGCAGCCGGACACATCAGCGCCTGGCAGCAGTGGCGTCTGGCGGAAAACCTCAGCGTGACACTCCCCTCCGCGCCCCACGCCATCCCGCAACTGACCACCAGCGAAACGGATTTTTGCATCGAGCTGGATAATAAGCGTTGGCAATTTAACCGCCAGTCAGGCTTTCTTTCACAGATGTGGATTGGCGATAAAAAACAACTGCTGACGCCGCTGCGCGATCAGTTCACCCGCGCACCGCTGGATAACGACATTGGCGTAAGTGAAGCGACCCGCATTGACCCTAACGCCTGGGTCGAACGCTGGAAGGCGGCGGGCCATTACCAGGCCGAAGCAGCGTTGTTGCAGTGCACGGCAGATACGCTTGCCGACGCGGTGCTGATTACCACGGTCCACGCGTGGCAGCATCAGGGGAAAACCTTATTTATCAGCCGGAAAACCTACCGGATTGATGGAAGTGGTCAAATGGCGATTACCGTTGATGTTGAAGTGGCGAGCAATACGCCACATCCGGCGCGGATTGGCCTGACCTGCCAGCTGGCGCAGGTAGCAGAGCGGGTAAACTGGCTCGGATTAGGGCCGCAAGAAAACTATCCCGACCGCCTTACTGCGGCCTGTTTTGACCGCTGGGATCTGCCATTGTCAGACATGTATACCCCGTACGTCTTCCCGAGCGAAAACGGTCTGCGCTGCGGGACGCGCGAATTGAATTATGGCCCACACCAGTGGCGCGGCGACTTCCAGTTCAACATCAGCCGCTACAGTCAACAGCAACTGATGGAAACCAGCCATCGCCATCTGCTGCACGCGGAAGAAGGCACATGGCTGAATATCGACGGTTTCCATATGGGGATTGGTGGCGACGACTCCTGGAGCCCGTCAGTGTCGGCGGAATTCCACCTTAGCGCCGGTAGCTACCATTACCAGTTGCTCTGGTGTCAAAAATAATAATAACCGGGCAGGCCATGTCTGCCCGTATTTCGCGTAAGGAAATCCATTATGTACTATTTAAAAAACACAAACTTTTGGATGTTCGGTTTATTCTTTTTCTTTTACTTTTTTATCATGGGAGCCTACTTCCCGTTTTTCCCGATTTGGCTACATGACATCAACCATATCAGCAAAAGTGATACGGGTATTATTTTTGCCGCTATTTCTCTGTTCTCGCTATTATTCCAACCGCTGTTTGGTCTGCTTTCTGACAAACTCGGGCTGCGCAAATACCTGCTGTGGATTATTACCGGCATGTTAGTGATGTTTGCGCCGTTCTTTATTTTTATCTTCGGGCCACTGTTACAATACAACATTTTAGTAGGATCGATTGTTGGTGGTATTTATCTAGGCTTTTGTTTTAACGCCGGTGCGCCAGCAGTAGAGGCATTTATCGAGAAAGTCAGCCGTCGCAGTAATTTCGAATATGGTCGCGCGCGGATGTTTGGCTGTGTTGGCTGGGCGCTGTGTGCCTCGATTGTCGGCATCATGTTCACCATCAATAATCAGTTTGTTTTCTGGCTGGGTTCTGGCTGTGCATTCATCCTCGCCGTTTTACTCTTTTTCGCCAAAACGGATGCGCCCTCTTCTGCCACGGTTGCCAATGCGGTAGGTGCCAACCATTCGGCATTTAGCCTTAAGCTGGCGCTGGAACTGTTCAGACAGCCAAAACTGTGGTTTTTGTCACTGTATGTTATTGGCGTTTCCTGCACCTACGATGTTTTTGACCAACAGTTTGCTAATTTCTTTACTTCGTTCTTTGCTACCGGTGAACAGGGTACGCGGGTATTTGGCTACGTAACGACAATGGGCGAATTACTTAACGCCTCGATTATGTTTTTTGCGCCACTGATCATTAATCGCATCGGTGGGAAAAACGCCCTGCTGCTGGCTGGCACTATTATGTCAGTACGTATTATTGGCTCATCGTTCGCTACCTCAGCACTGGAAGTGGTTATTCTGAAAACGCTGCATATGTTTGAAGTACCGTTCCTGCTGGTGGGCTGCTTTAAATATATTACCAGCCAGTTTGAAGTGCGTTTTTCAGCGACGATTTATCTGGTCTGTTTCTGCTTCTTTAAGCAACTGGCGATGATTTTTATGTCTATTCTGGCGGGCAATATGTATGAAAGCATCGGTTTCCAGGGCGCTTACCTGGTGCTGGGTCTGGTGGCGCTGGGCTTCACCTTAATTTCCGTGTTCACGCTTAGCGGCCCCGGCCCACTTTCTCTGCTGCGTCGCCAGGTGAATGAAGTCGCTTAAGAAATTAATGTCGGATACGGCGCGAGCGCCTTATCCGACCAACTTATCAGGACGGAATGTTAAAAATGAACATGTCGATGACAGAAAAAATAAAAGCAGGCAAGCTATTTACCGATATGTGCGAAGGCTTACCTGAAAAAAGACTTCGTGGGAAAACATTAATGTATGAGTTCAATCACTCGCATCCATCAGAAGTTGAAAAAAGGGTAATGACTCCAACTTATTGATAGTGTTTTATGTTCAGATAATGCCCAATGACTTTGTCATGCAGCTCCACCGATTTTGAGAACGACAGTGACTTCCTGCCCAGCCTTGACAGATGCTGCCTCAGATTCAGGTTATGCCGCTCAATGCGCTGCGTATATCGCTTGCTGATAACGTGCAGTTCTCCCTTCAGGCGTGATTCATAAAGCGGCCAGCCATCCGTCATCCATACCACGACCTCAAAGGCCGACAGCAGGCCCAGAAGACGCTCCAGCGTGGACAACGTGCGTTCACCGAATACGTGCGCCACAACCGTCCTCCGTATCCTGTCATACGCGTAAAACAACCAGCGCTGGCGTGATTTAGCGCCGACATAACCCCACTGTTCGTCCATTTCCGCGCAAACAATGACGTCACTACCCGGTTGTATGCGTGAGGTTACCGACTGCGGCCTGAGTTTTTTAAGTGACGTAAAATCGTGTTGAGGCCAACGCCCATAATGCGGGCGGTTGCCCGGCATCCAACGCCATTCATGGCCATATCAATAATTTTCTGGTGTGTACCGGGCTGAGAGGCGGTGTAAGTGAACTGGAGCTGCCATGTTTTACGGCAGTGAGAGCAGAGATAGCGCTGATGTCCGGCAGTGCTTTTGCCGTTACGCACCACGCCTTCAGTAGCGGAGCAGGAAGGACATCTGATGGAAATGGAAGCCACCCGCACAGCGCGCTGGGATATCACTCCCCGAGGGAATACCGGCAGCGGACATCGTTAACTTAAGATACAAAAGCTGTTCGGAGATGGAGGGTCAAGATCAGGGTGACCTGCGCCATGATGTTATCCGAGCCCTGTTTCCTAATCACTACACCGGTATTTGATTACCCAGGTCAACTTCAGGCTGTTACAGGGACGGCAACCGTGTCAGCACATCCTTGAGATAGGCATACGGATCGTGCCCATTATTACGGGCCGACTGGATCAAACTCATGATCGCAGCAGCGCGCTTGAGTATGCGAACCCACGCCGAGCATTTGAGAAGGCAACGGGATGAACGCTGGCTGGATAGCCGTGGTTTTCTGGGTAGGCAGCCGAATCCATTTGTGATCGAGGTTGGCATTGAGGCTGTAGCCCAAGGCGATGTTTGCGATGGAGGCACCGGGTTCAGAACACTCCTGAATGACCTGAGCCTTGAAAGATTTGCTGTAGGTACGGCGCTGAGGGCGCATGGAAAATCCGCTTGATGGGCCATGGCCTTCGGCGGCGGTGTCGGGAAGGTGTGTTGGCCGGACGGATACTGTTGAACTACGTTGTCTGGGGCAACGGAAGTGTTTCGGCCCGACTCTGGAACGCGATCCGCAGCGACGACTGGGCAATTCCGCACGTTAGCCTGAGCAGCCTCGGGGAAATCGTCGTCTGGGCGCGCCCAGACGAGTTTCCGTCAAGGAACATGCAGACGAGCAAGGGGCTGCGGGCACTCGGCTACAACGTGAGGATCGGTGTTTGATCGAGGCGCCTGTGGTACACGCAGGCTGACGAGCCAGGCGCTGTCCATTGCCTGATCAGACCGCCCCGCTGCGCCTTGCCTGAGCAGTTGACCTGCATCAATGGGGCGGGAGAACGCTGTACATTGACTCTTGAAGGCTGTCATGGTAAGCGTAATATCTTACAAAGTATTACAAGGATTTCCTTGGCCGGAACCGCAAAGCGACGCGATTGGAGAGGGTGAGATGAAAGCGCACCTACAGGGATGAAAGCGCACCTACAGGTGATTTTCACGCTCGATGAATTGGCTGCGTACTTGAAAGTCGGCAAGCGGACGCTTTATCGGCTCGCCGCGCACGGGGAAATTCCGGCTTTCAAGGTGGGCGGGACGTGGCGGTTTCCTCAAAGTGAAATCGATCAGTGGATCAATGATCAGACCCGAGCCGCAGCAAAGAAGGAGGTGATGCGCAAGCGTGAACAGCAGAAGTCATCCGAGCAGCCCGTGTCGCCTGGGCGCACTGCCCGTCACAGCAGGCAAAGGGCTTGAGTAACTCGTTTTCCAATTTTTCTGGAGGTATGACATGGACATCGATTTCAAGAAGTTGGCTCCCTGGAACTGGTTCAAGAACGAGCAGCAAGAGCAGCAGACCGTCTCTTCCCTGCCGGTGCAGCGCAATGACCTGCCAGCGGCGAGCGGGCCAGTCAGCCCGATCCTGCAACTGCATCGGGAAATCGACCGGCTGTTCGATGACGCATTCCGGGGCTTCGGTTTTCCGGCGTTGAACATGCCGCAGTGGCCATCCGATTGGTCGGGCATGCTGAAGCCGGCCCTGGACATCCAGGAAACCGACAAGCAGTACAAGATTGCCCTGGAAGTGCCCGGTGTCGAGGAGAAGGACATCCAGATCACTCTCGACAACGACGTGCTGATGGTGCGTGGCGAGAAGCGCCAGGAACAGGAGAAGAAGGAAGGTGGCTTCCACCGTGTGGAGCGCTCCTACGGCAGCTTTCAGCGTGCCTTGAACCTGCCTGACGACGCCAACCAGGATTCAATCAAAGCATCGTTCAAGAACGGGGTGCTCACGGTCACGATCGACAAGCGCGAGGTCAGCGCGCCGAAGCAGGGACGCTCGATCCCGATCAACGGCTGACGTCGCCGGCTCGTTTGTCACAAGAAAAACCCGGCACGAGACGAGGAGTCGCGGTTCGCGATGCCTCGTCGCCTCAACCTTGTCAACCTTCTCAGGAGCATCAGCATGGCCAGAAAACAATGCCAGGTCTGCGGCCAACCCGCCACCGTGCGGGTGGAAGCCAATCTCAACGGTCGTCACAGCACCATGCTGTTGTGCGACGACCATTACCGGCAATTAGTGCGCCAGCAAAAGCGCACCGTTTCGCCGCTGGAAGCCTTGTTCGGCTCGCGCAGCGGCCTGTTCGAGGACTTCCTCGGCAGTGACTTCTTCCGCATCGGCGACGACGCGACGCCAGTTGCCGCCGATACCGATGACGTGGTCGATGCCTCGTTTGGCGAGCCCGCCGCCGCAGGTTCGGGTGCGCCGCGCCGTCGCGGCAGTGGGCTGGCCAGCCGCATCAGCGAACAGTCGGAAGCCTTGCTGCAGGAGGCCGCCAAACACGCTGCCGAATTTGGCCGCTCCGAGGTGGATACCGAACATCTGCTGCTGGCGCTGGCCGACAGCGACGTGGTCAAGACCATCCTGGGTCAGTTCAAGATCAAGGTCGATGACCTCAAGCGGCAGATCGAGTCTGAGGCCAAGCGCGGGGACAAGCCCTTCGAGGGCGAGATCGGCGTGTCGCCGCGCGTGAAGGATGCGCTCAGCCGCGCCTTCGTGGCCTCCAATGAACTCGGCCATTCTTATGTCGGTCCAGAGCATTTCCTGATCGGTCTGGCTGAGGAAGGCGAAGGGCTGGCCGCCAACCTGCTGCGCCGCTACGGCCTGACGCCGCAGGCGCTGCGCCAACAGGTCAGCAAGGTGGTCGGCAAGGGCGCCGAGGATGGCCGCGCTGAGACGCCGACCAACACGCCAGAACTCGACAAGTACTCGCGCGACCTGACCAAGATGGCGCGCGACGGCAAGCTCGACCCGGTGATCGGCCGCGCGCAGGAGATCGAAACCACCATCGAGGTGCTGGCCCGGCGCAAGAAGAACAACCCGGTGCTGATCGGCGAGCCGGGTGTGGGCAAGACCGCCATCGTCGAAGGGCTGGCGCAGCGCATGGTGGCGGGTGAAGTGCCCGAGACCTTGCGCGACAAGCGCCTGGTGGAACTCAACATCAACGCCATGGTGGCCGGCGCCAAATATCGCGGCGAGTTCGAGGAGCGCGTGCAGAAGGTGCTGAAGGAGGTGACCGAGCACCAGGGCGAGCTGATTTTGTTCATCGACGAGGTGCACACCATCGTCGGTGCCGGCCAGGGCGGTGGCGAAGGCGGGCTGGACGTGGCCAACGTGTTCAAACCGATGATGGCGCGCGGTGAACTCAACCTGATCGGCGCCACGACGCTGAACGAGTACCAGAAATACATCGAGAAGGATGCCGCACTGGAGCGGCGCTTCCAGCCGGTGACGGTACCCGAGCCGACGGTGGCCCAGGCCATCATGATTCTGCGCGGCCTGCGCGACACCTTCGAGGCGCACCACAAGGTCAGCATCTCCGAGGACGCGATCATCGCGGCGGCCGAGTTGTCCGACCGCTACATCACGGCGCGCTTCCTGCCGGACAAGGCGATCGACTTGCTCGACCAGGCGGCCGCGCGCGTGAAGCTGTCGGCCACGGCCCGGCCGGTGGCCGTGCAGGAGCTGGAGTCCGAACTGCACCAGCTGCGGCGTGAACAGGATTACGTGGCCGCGCGCAAGCAGTACGACCAGGCCGCCGAGCTCGGGAAGCGCATCGAAGCCAAGGAGGCCGAGCTCAAGAAGCTCGTCGAGGACTGGGAGCGGGAGCGGGCCTCCGGCAGTGCCGAGGTCAAGGCGGAACACGTGGCGCAGATCGTCTCGCGCCTGACCGGCATCCCGGTCAACGAGTTGACGGTGGAAGAGCGCGAAAAGCTGCTGCACTTGGAACAACGGCTGCACGAGCGCCTGGTGGGACAAGACGAGGCGGTCCGTGCCGTGGCCGATGCCGTGCGGCTGTCCCGCGCCGGCCTGCGTGAAGGCAGCAAACCGGTGGCTACCTTCCTGTTTCTGGGCCCGACCGGGGTGGGCAAGACCGAGCTCGCCAAGGCATTGGCCGAATCGATCTACGGCGATGAGCACGCCCTGTTGCGCATCGACATGTCGGAATATGGCGAACGCCATACCGTGGCGCGATTGGTGGGCGCGCCTCCGGGCTATGTCGGTTACGACGAAGGCGGTCAGCTCACCGAGAAGGTGCGGCGCAAGCCCTACAGCGTGCTGCTGCTCGACGAGATCGAGAAGGCACACCCTGACGTATACAACATCCTGCTGCAAGTGTTCGACGACGGTCGCCTCACCGACGGCAAGGGCCGGGTGGTGGATTTCACCAACACCATCATCATCGCCACGTCCAACCTGGGTTCGGACATCATCCAGCGACGGCTGAAGGCGCGCGGGGCGGCCGGCGAGGAGTACGAAAAGACCAAGGCCGGAGTCATGGACGTGCTGCGCGGCCATTTCCGGCCCGAGTTCCTCAACCGCATCGACGAGATCATCGTCTTCCATGCGCTGGGCAAGGAGGAGATCCGCCACATCGTCGGCCTGCAGCTCGATCGCGTGGCGCGCAGCGCCGCCAGCCAGGGCGTGACGCTCACTTTCGATCAGACGCTGATCGACCATTTCGCGGAAGAAGGCTACAAGCCCGAGTTCGGTGCGCGTGAACTCAAGCGCCTGATCCGCAGCGAGCTGGAAACTGCGCTGGCGCGCGAGATGCTCGGCGGCGGTATCGGCAAGGGCGATCACGCCAGCGCACGCTGGGACGACAAGGCCGAACGCGTGGTGTTCGAACGCAAAGAGCCACCGCAGACCCCGGCCGAGCCGGAGCAGCCGGATGCCGCGAAGGCGAGCGACGCATCTTGATGGCGGGCGAGGCTGCCGTGTCCGACCCCATCGGCCTGGCACTGGCATGGGCAGCCTCCCTGGCCTCGATCGCGGTGGCGGTCGTGGCCGCAGGTCACGCGGGCGTCTACAAGCGTGATGAGCAGTCGGCCACGCCGTGGGGACTGCTCATCAGCGGCGGCACTGCCCTCCCGCTCGCTGGCCATCCGTTCGCGTGACGGCGCGGCCCATCTGTTCACCTGATCCTCTGGCAACTCGACTTTCGAGGAACAAGGCCCATGGCTGGGTGACGCGGGCAGGCAACTGATAGTCGGTACTCTGTTCGACATCTCTTCTCGCAAGGAAATAGAGCAGCAGTTGCTGCGTATGGTGATCACCGACCCCTTTGCTTCACGGTTGAGGGAACATGTTCGCGCAACCGACATGGCTGCCCGGATTGGGGGGAGGAATTCGCTGTGTTGTTGGAAGCGGTATCGATAGAAGGCGCCCAAGTATGGGCGGAGCGATTTCGTCAGGACACTGCGGCGACAGCGGTGGTGTGTGGAGAGGTGTCGATCAGCTATAGCGCCAGCATGGGGGTGGCTCTCCTTGACCCCCGTTTGCACTCTGTCGAGCAGGTGATGCTGCAGGCGGACAGCGCGCTCTACCAGGCAAAAAAGACGAGGGTGCAACCAAGTTGTGGGCGCACAAGTATTTCAGAATTGAGAGGAGTGGCGATGAAGGAAAAGCAAGCAGACCCGATCAAAACATTTCGCGCCCAATGGGCAGTGATGACGTTCTACGAGCGCTTTGAACAGGTGATCGCGCTCGCGCTGTCCGCAATCATTGCCGTTATCATCGTGGTCTCGCTGCTGCAGCTGATCTCGATCGTCTTCAGCCTGCTGATCATTGATGCATTCAATCCGCTCGATCACAAGGTCTTCCAGACCGTGTTCGGCATGATCATGACGCTGCTCATTGCCATGGAGTTCAAGCATTCCATCGTGAGGGTGGCCTTGCGGCGCGACAGCATCATCCAGGTCAAGACGGTGATCCTGATCGGGCTGATCGCCCTGGCGCGTAAATTCGTAATCCTCGACCCGGAGACCGGCCCCGCCAAGGTCGCGGCGCTTGCAGGCGCGACACTGGCCCTCGGGGCGACTTACTGGCTGCTGCGCGAGCGCGATGACCGGACAGCCGGGGAAAGCTCAGATGATCAGTCGTGATCTGCGCCACGCGCAGAATGTCGGCGCGCGGCATCGCTGGCACAATCGCCTGCAAACCGTGCTGTTGGTGCTGACCCTGCTCGGAATTGCCGCCGTCGCTGGCAGCCTGCTGTTGGGTGACGGCGGGCTTTGGCTGGCGCTTGCGGCTGCGGGGTTCACCCTGCTGCTTGAACCGGCGGCCGCCTCCGGGCTGACCTTGCGGCTGTATGGCGCACGCCCCCTGCACCCGGATGAAGCGCCCGATCTTTGGGCTGTGTTGCGCGAACTGGCGGCGCGGGCCGGGCTGCCTACCGTGCCGGTACCGCACTACGTGCCCAGCGGGGTCGTCAACGCCTTCGCCACCGGTTCGAAGCATCACGCGGCCATCGCGCTGACCGACGGCCTGCTGCGTAGCCTCACGCCCCGCGAGTTGACCGGCGTGCTCGGCCACGAAATCGCGCATATTGCGAACGAGGATTTGCGTGTCATGGGCTTGGCCGATTCCATCAGCCGGCTCACCCATCTTCTGGCCTTGTTGGGGCAGCTTGCGATCGTGCTCAGCTTGCCAACGCTATTGCTTGGAGTCACGGAAGTCAATTGGCCCGCGTTGCTTCTACTTGCGGTCGCGCCACAGCTGGCCTTGCTGGCTCAGTTGGGCTTGTCCAGGGTGCGCGAATTCGACGCCGACCGGCTCGCTGCCGAATTGACCGGCGACCCGCACGGGCTGGCCTCAGCGCTCGCCAAGATCGAGCGGGTGAGCCGCTCCTGGCGCGCCTGGCTGCTGCCCGGATGGGGCAATCCGGAACCCTCCTGGTTGCGCACGCATCCAGCGACGGCTGAACGCATTGAGCGCTTGCTGGAACTTGCTCCGCCGCCCGCGATGCCGCCGTTTCCATCGGCCCGTTTCGACCCCGAAGTGACCGTATCACCACGTCCGCCACGCTGGCGCACTGGCGGCCTTTGGCGCTGATTTCAACATGGAGAATGACGTGACCTACCCGACCCCTACAGCCGCCCGGCGCCGGATCGATTCATCCGGCGCTGGCTCGTCATCACTGGCTGCATCGCCGCACTCATGCTGCTGTGGCAGTTCCTGCCCGCCATCGAAGCCTGGTTCAGTCCCCACGAAACAAATGCTTCAGCCCGGAAGAGAGGTCTCAGGCCGTCCGGGAGCTCTGTAACCGACGTGGAACCGCGCGTAAAGTTGCACAAAGCATAGGCGTCAGCGTCCCGGTCCTGTACAAATGGAAGAAAGACCTTATCAGTGACGAGGCTTATCAATCCATGCGCAAACGAAAGTCAGCCCCTCAGGATAAAAATCAGGATGCTTTACTCGGTGAAATCCAGCGTCTCAGGAAGCAGATTCATCAGCTGCAGCTCGAACGTGACATACTGACAAAGGCGAATGAACTGATAAAAAAAGATCTGGGCGTCAGCTTTCTGAAACTGAAAAACAGGGAGAAAACCCTGATAGTTGATGCCCTTAAGAAAAAGTACCCCGTTGCTGAGTTGCTAAGCGTTCTGCAACTTGCCCGCAGCTGTTATTTTTACCAAAACGTCTGTACGATAAGTATGCGGTAATACGCGTGATCATGGCCGATATCTTTGAGGAGAATTACCGCTGTTACGGCTATCGGCGCCTTCACGCGATGCTTCGCGGTAACAACAGGGTTATTTCTGAAAAGGTTGTCCGCAGACTGATGGCAGAAGAGCAGCTCGTTGTTAAGCGCACCAGGCGACGACGATACAACTCTTACTGTGGCGAAATCGGCCCGGCACCGGAAAATTTACTCGCCCGGGATTTTAGTTCCTGCAGGCCAAATGAGAAGTGGCTGACCGATATTACGGAGTTCCAGCTTCCGGCTGGAAAAGTCTATCTGTCGCCGGTTATCGACTGCTTTGATGGCCTGGTTGTAAGCTGGTCGATAGGAACACGCCCGGACGCGACGCTGGTGAATACGATGCTCGATGACGCACTCGATACGCTCAACGAACATGATAAACCAGTGATACACAGCGATCGTGGTGGCCATTACCGGTGGCCGGGCTGGCTCGAGCGTATCAACACCTCCGGACTTATAAGGTCCATGTCGCGCAAAGGATGCTCGTCGGATAATGCTGCGTGTGAAGGCTTCTTCGGGCGTATCAAAAACGAAATGTTCTATGGCAGAGACTGGGCGGGTATCACGCTGGAAAAATTTATCTGCTTCCTGGACAGGTACATACGCTGGTATAACGAGAAACGTATCAAGCTATCATTAGGTGCAATGAGTCCTGTGAAGTACCGGCAGCATCTTGGGATCACAACATAACAGTCCAGGAAAACATCCGCAGCCCCTGAGACGACAATAACGCTTTGTGCTGACAATACATGTCAAGGCTCAATTGAAATGTCCGTTATCCAGCTCAATTAAAATGACCACTTTGATCTCTCATTCTCTTTACTGATAGACTTTCCTCCGACTGAAACA
>NZ_JBLKCZ010000038.1:0-21370 GCF_047530595.1 Enterobacter sp. 01-M-02-SI-ECC
AGGCGCGGGAATAAAATCCCATTCAGACGCCGGATAGATTCAAGCAAGCCAACTTATCGTCAAAATCGGTGTTGCAAAAACGGGAGTGACCATAGATTCAGGTATGGAGCGAGACAGGGTATTCCAAATATTCGAAACGCTAAACAATAAATATAAGGGCACATTTCCCCAGGAGTCTGTGGGTGATGCTCTGGCCCTGAAAAAGAGAGCGTTATCTCGCTCCGGTTTGCTGGAGCTGGTCGATAGTCAAATAGATATTGGCCAAATCGGTGGGCTGGAACGGCTCAAAAGCTGGTTACGTAACAAGAAACACATCATTGATGATTTAACGAAAGCGCAGAGTTTGGGCATCTCGGCCCCCAAAGGTATGCTGTTAGCCGGTATGCCGGGATGTGGAAAATCAATGAGTGCAAAAGCGGTGTCTTCATTATTCAATGTTCCTCTTTTTCGTTTAGACATTGGCTCCCTGATGGGAAAATTTGTGGGCGAGAGTGAAGCAAATATGAAGGCCGCCCTAAAGGTTGCAGAACAAGCGAGCCCTTGCGTGTTGTGGATCGATGAACTCGAGAAAGCTTTTTCAGGCATTAACGGGACCGGGGGAAGCACAGAAATCACAACCCGTCTGTTTGGTTATTTTCTGACCTGGATGCAGGAGAAGCCGGGCGCGGTGTTTGTTGTGGCAACTGCCAATGACATTACCCATATCCCTCCAGAGCTATTGAGGCGGGGACGGTTTGATGAAATTTTTTATGTTAATTTACCCAGTGAACGTGAGCGAAAACAGATTTTCGCCGTTAAATTAAATCAACTGACCCTTCCACCTAAAGGGCTCGACCTTGCAGAGCTTGCAACCCTGTCTAAAGGTTTTTCCGGCGCTGATATTGAATGTGTTATCAATGATGCTTTAGAAAGTTTGTTCCGCAGTAATGAGCCTGTTCTGACCCAGGCCCTTATTAAGAAGCACATTGACCTGGTGACACCCATAAGTGTTGTTCTTAAAGAGAAAATTGCGGTCTACCAGGCGTTGTTTGAGAAATTGAGTCTCAAAGCCGCCTCCCTTGCAGAGGAAGATCTTGAGAACATTAATGCACTGAGTGACAGCGATGCAGTGTCGGAAAGAGAAAACGCCGCATCAAATGAATTTATCGCATCTGAAAAGCTCATACAATTAGTTAACGATCAAAGCCCGGTCGTTCGCCAGGCTGCCTTAAAAAACCCTCAATGTCCATTTTCAGCCTTACAGCAAGTCGTAAACAGATATTGCAAATTTGATTTTAGTAAGCCCGGCTCCTGGAGTAACAACGAAATCACCAAAAATGAGTTCGAGCTGGCATTGCAGCACCCCAATATGAGTGGCGAGCTCATTCTTGAACTCCATTCAAAGCAACTAATTGATGCGCAAAAGCTCTTATCGCTGGCCCATAAGCTTTCATTTGAGGAGCGAAAAAAAATATTTGATTTGGCAACAATAAAATTACCTCGGCCTGTTACAGCAGGTACGGTTCAGAATATTCTTTGCTTTACAGGCAATATTGTTAAATATAACGATGTTCTTATTGAGATAGATAACGAGCGAGGTAACACCCAAAAAATCAACGCTTCTGTTGACGGGCTTGTTGTCAAGGTGTGCGTCAAAACCGGTGAAACAATTCATGCAGGTGAACAGATCGCGCAAATACTCGTACCTAAAGGTCAGGGACGTATAAATTGAAAAAATATTTAATGACATGGTACGGAATGACGGATTTCAGGGCCTCTCTCGGACTGGAACAGACAACCGGCCCTGTTCTGGGGGCTTTGTTGGCGGAAGATTACACCGACGTGGTCATCCTGGGGTTTACGCGCCCGGTGAAAATCGAAAGCCACGCGGATGATGTCCAGCCAAAAATTGCCGCGACAGAAGGCGTTGACCCGGCTGCGGCAAGACAGTGTATGGGCCTGTTTTCAAATACAGAAGGTGCGCACACGCATTTCAATGAATGGCTAAATAAACAGCTTCAGGCTGCCGGTAAAAAAGTCGATGTACATTTTCAACCCGTGGAGCTGGCACATCTCAATGACACGGAAGGTATCTATGAGGCGGCAACGCAATCCCTTAACTCCGTTGCTGCCTCCGAAGGTGAAAAACTGGTTACGCTCTACCTGAGTCCGGGCACTCCGGTGATGGCATTCGTCTGGGCTTTTGCGGCCCTGAGGTACCCAACGCTAAAAAAACGTCTTATCGCATCTTCTCAGCCGGGCAAACCGCCGGAAAGAATCGTCCTGCCGAACGAGTGGCTGGAATGGCACGGAAGACAGGTCCGGACAGTCAGTGCGGGATCGGATCGGTATGATGCCATTTTTCACCTGTTCGGCGAACAGCGGATCCCTAACCTGCTTGGTGTACTCCAGTTTTCAAGCCGGAAGCATATCTTCGTGAATTCTGCCCAGTTTCCTGCCGATGTCATGAAACCGTTTCTTGGCGAAGCAGAATACGGTGAAATTGCGGTGGACCCGTATGATCCTGACAATGTCCGGTCCACCATTCTGGAGCAGATTGCGGACATGCCTGCTGAGGCGAAGATCGGCTTTAACTTAACGGGTGGCACCAAGTTGATGTATGCCGGGGCCCTTGCCGCCTGTCGCAAGGTGAATGCAACGCCATTTTATTTCGATTTTTCAAAGAAGCAGGTGATCAATCTAAATAGCTTCACGAAAAGTGAGATTGTTTCAATTGATTCGGTAGAAACATTCCTGAAGTTGAATGGTGATGGATTAACCATCTCTAAGCCCGGTCTGACTGAACACGATATTTCTCGCGAGATGATTACGGCTTCTCAGTTAATTTGGGAAAATCGTAAGTTAATGGTGTCTAAGTATCGCGAACTGAAATCTTATCTCGAAGAGAAATCATTCAAATGTTGGGGGAATGACTTCTACGCAGAGCTGACAATAGAAAAACAAGGAAAACTGACCATCGGGGGTCAGTCGTTTGTGTTTGATGAATGTCCGGATTTTATGGAATTTCTCCTGGGGAAATGGTTAGAGGTGTATGTCTTTAGTGTGTTAATGCCGTTAAAAGAATCGGCCGTACTGAAAGATATACGCCTTGGGCTTGAAGTATCCGTTGAGGACGTTGATTCGAACGATAACTTTAAGTCCTATCATGATGGGTTTAAGGAAAAAACAGGTTATCAAGAATTTGATGTTATCTGTACCGACGGATACGCTTTATTTGTTATTGAATGTAAAAGTGGGAAAGTTGAAGCACACCATATTTCGAAGCTTAGCGAAATTACCAAGCATTTTGGTGGGGTGAAAGGCAATGGGGTTATGATTTCAGCATTTCGCCCCTCACATCCTGTGGTCAAGCAAAAATCAGATGACCAGACGAATGTAAACTGGTTTTTTGGGGAGCATGCGTCAGACCGCTTGTTGAAGTTTTTTGAGAGTAATTAAAATGGACATATATTTTATTTTCGATACTTCAGGAAGCATGGATGAAATGGGGAAAATTCATCTTCAACGGAATTTAGCCCGTTATGCAATTCAAGTGCCTAGCCTAGCTCAGGAAAACTGTACGGATTTCGTCATCCGTTTATATCAGTGGCATCAGGATATTTCCGATATCACGCTACAAAGCGATGGGGATATTCCATCCTTAACCGCAAAAGGCTCCTCGAGCCTTGCTGAGCTCTCTGATTTTTTATCCCAACATGTATATAAGAGCGGGGTGGCAAGAGTTCTCATTCTGTCTGATGGCAATTTCCCCAGTTCAGACACCATCAACTTTCAAAACCAGCTTTGCACCTTCCCCGACCTCATTATCCGGACTGTTGCAGTCGGCGCTGATGCTGACCTGTTGAAGTTGCGGAAACTGTCTACAAACAACACCGTTTACCTTCCGGAGAATATCGCTTCAGCGATGAACAGCACTCTCTTTGGCTCTGATGAGCCGGTGACCGCTCCGGTATCCGCAGCCCAGATACAGCACTCCGCACCCGCTGAAACAGCTGGGCCTGAGGAGGACTGGGATGCATGATCCACTCTGGAACAGCTGGGGGGCCTCAGTAATCGGCCCCCTTCATGTTAAAGCGGGAATACCCAATCAGGATTCCTGGAGGGCGCGCCGGTATAAATGGGGAAATGTCGTCGTTGTATCGGACGGACTGGGCAGCAAGGCACATTCAGATCACGGGTCAAAAGCCGCCTGTCTAGCTGTCTTTGAGGCAGCCAGGAACTATCAGAATACCCCTGCGGCTTCTGTCGGTGATGTTCTCAGACTCATTCATGCCAACTGGCTTATGAAGATAGCGCCGTACGCTTCAACAGAGTGTTCGGCCACCTGTCTTTTCGTCATCCAGACAGAAGGAACTATCACTCTGGGTCGTCTGGGGGACGGCATGATTGCTGTCCTTGGCGAAACTGACGAACACCACCTTATCCTCAGTGATACCCGACACGATTCCTTCTCAAACTTCACAAACAGTCTTCAACAGGCGTTTAGGCCCGAACAATGGGAAACCGCGACGATTGCAAGCGCGGCGTGCCATGCCGTTGTGTTATGTACGGATGGGATATCCGATGACCTGTTACCTGAAAAACAGATGATTTTTGCACAGGAGCTCTGCTCCACGTATTCAAACGTTAAGCCTGAGGAAAGAAAGCGGGATCTTCGGCGTTGGCTCAGTGAATGGCCGGTTCCAGGACACTCCGATGATAAGACGATTGCCTGTCTGTTTAAGCAAGGAGGCACCCGGTGAGTGAATGGTTCAATAGGTATGTGGATGAATATCAGAATGTGCACATTCAGGACAAGGTGCTCGGTCAGGGGGGCCAGGGTGTTGTTTTCCGTACCAGGGACCCTGATCTGGCGATCAAACTGGTGACCGATGAGAGCGGGAACCCTGTCACCGATGACGTCTTGGTGGAACGGTATTCGAAACGCTTTAAGCGCGTCCGGCTCTTGCCTCTGCCGGAAAACCTGAATATATCCGTACCGGCAGCGCTGCTTCAGAACAAGGCCGGTTACGTGATGCAACTGTTGAGTGAAATGGTCCCGTTCAGCCATTTCTGGCTTGATGGCCAGACCGCAGAAAAAATGGGGCCTGACCAGATCCCGGCATGGCTTTCTGCCATGCCGGAGAACGAAGCTAAAAAGATCGTCCATTACTGCAAAACGGGCGGGCTAAGGCGCAGACTTCATGCGCTCTACAAGTGTGCATCATTACTGGCACGTCTCCATGGTAACGGCATGGTCTACGGTGATATCTCGCCCAACAATATCTTTATTTCAGAAGGCATGAATGATACCTCCGTCTGGCTGATTGATGCCGACAATATTCGATTTGAAATTTTGGCAGGGGGAAGCGTTGTTTACACACCAAAATACGGCGCCCCGGAGCTGGTTCAGGGCACTGATGGTGGAAGACCGTCAAGCGATTGTCATGCGTTTGCGGTGGTGGCGTTTTACCTTCTTTCTTTGATTCACCCGTTTGTTGGAAAAAAAGTGGATGGAACAGATGAAGGCGACTGGGCTGATGAAGAAAATGATGACGGGGATATAGAAGATAAGGCTTACGCTGGATTGCTCCCCTGGGTTGATGACCAAAATGATGATGCCAACTCTTCCGACAGCGGTCTGCCCAGATCCCTTCTCCTCACAGCGAAACTGACGGCCTTGTTTGAGAGCACATTCGGTCCGGGAAGGACATCTCCTTTGCTGCGGCCGACAATCTATCACTGGCCTGAAGCTCTCGCCCAGGCCGCGGATATGACCGTCACATGCCCGGGTTGCTCGATGCATTATTACTATGATTTTATTCACCCTGAAACAGAGGCGCACCATTGCCCTTACTGTACAACACCGAGGCCGCAGGTGCTCATTCTGGAGTCTTATCGATGGAAGGGCACTGACACCCCCCTGGAACTTCCCTGCTGGCGCTATGTCCGCGAGATCCCGCCGGGGTCAGAGCTGACAGTACCGAGACGCGTCTTTGATGAGTTTCTCATGCTTGATTCTGATACAGCAGAGGTGCTCATCTCTTCAGGCGATGAGGGCATTCTGATTAAAAAGTCAGATCATGCTAAAGCCGATGTCTCTGTTGCCGCTGACAGCCATCCGCAACGTGGTTTTCAGACAGTTTATTCACAGATGAAAATAGACCGTGCAACCCCGGATGTTCAGTTTTGGATGTTCTCAAACATGAATAGTCCCCGGTTGGTTAAATGCATGATCAGCGGAAGTGACAAATGAAACTCAAAGACATAAATGCTGAAATCACTTTTGAATTATGGATGACGCCGGCGCTGTACGAAGAGACGCCAACCACGGGGGTGGGCTCTATTGCTCCTCACCAAAATGACCAGGCATACAGATTAAGAATCGATGGCCGGCAGTGGAGCATGGTGCTTCGGGATACTCCGGCCGGAAACGATCTGAATTTTCACTTAAAAAGAGGCTGTGCGCACCTTGCCGAAGTCATGCTGGTTGCCCAGGATCGCAGTGTGTTGGTGAAAATTGTCTTTTTTAACGGCGAAATTGTTGAAATTGGTGATGTGGAGATCGGCATTGATGAGCGCATAGAGTTAACGGCGAAAAGAAATGGCATTCGCTTCAGTGGCACTGAAGAGCTGGGGGGCGTATTAAACGAAAAATGTAACATCAACGTTGGTGGCGACGATTACTTTCTGCTAATGAGTGGACCATCCGCTAGGGCTGACTTTGAAGCGGATATGTCTGAAGAGGGAGGCTCACCTGATCCCCAGGGCGTTGTACAGGAAAAATACAGGGAATTTTCTGTCTATGGTGAGAGGGTGCGTATTCCGGTTGAAAGGCGCAATGCCGAGCCGTTCAGGGATATCTATTTTGCGACCAAAGCTATCTTTAGAGACGAGCATAAGAGGGAAGGAGCATTACGTCTGGCAAGGGGGAGGGTCCGGTTTACTGATTACACGAAGACGGGACGCATCCGTGCTTTAGCTGCCGGCGCGATGAGTCAGCTTTCCAGGGAAACTGGGAGTTACCTGAAACAGTGGGACGAATACGGCGCAATTGAAGGTGAAATGTTGCTGGCCCGTGCAAAAGCTGTTGGCAGGGTGGATTATCATGGCACTGAACAGACAACAAAAGGGGTTAAGTTCTTTGTGTCGTCTGTTCCGGAACAACTTAGCGAAGGCGATGAGATAGAGATCACCTCCGAGGAGCCTTTATACCTCAGGGCTCCGGATCTTACTTGGGAAGCTTACAGCAAGGCTCTGGAAGAAGAATTTGCCACCAAACGGGATCGAAAAAAGAACGATGCTGAAATATCCGTTTCTGTTTATGCCCCGATCCTGACAATTTCAAAGACCAGTATTGAACTGGATCTGCCGTCAATTCCGTCCGGTCAGATGTTTTTGATCCTGTCCATCAATGGCGACAAGATTCAGATTGAAAGACGAATGCGGGCACGTTCAGCCATTCTGGAAGGACGCTGCGCAAATCCGCTTCTTGGCCTGCTTATTGAAGAAGGCGGTATACTCCCGGACATACAGCGTGTCACCAAACTGAAACCTTTGACGTCTTTTGTGAAAGAGAAAATTTTCAGGCATGAACCAACGCCTAAACAGACAGAGGCCATCGATGTCGCACTGAACACCCCGGATATTGCGCTTGTTCAGGGGCCTCCGGGAACAGGGAAAACAACGGTTGTGACAGCCATTCTTGAACGGCTCAATGAGGAATATGATAAAACCCGCTCGATAAGAGGTCAGATACTTGTCTCCGGTTTTCAGCATGATGCCGTTGAGAATATTGTGGCAAGGCTGAGTGTGAATGCGCTTCCGGCAGTGAAGTTTGGCACCCGGTCTGGTGGCTCAGAATTTACGACAGATGCCGTTACTGAAAAACTGAACAAATGGTGCGCCACTGTCGCCGGAAAGATTCGAACCAATAACCCTCAAATGGCTCAGACGGAGCATCAGGTCAGACTGACAGAGCAGTTTGTCGCCTATTCACTGTGCCCCTCAAAGAACAACACCGCCAGTTTAATAAAGCGTATTCTGGATTTGCCCAGAGACGTGATTTCTGAAGATATCACCCGTGAGGCTGAAGACATCATCCATTCCCTGCAAACGGAGCCCACGTCAGACGATCCTTCCACCTTGCGGCTCGTGAGGGCTCTGCGTGTCAGTGAAGCCGCCTTTGTTGACGACGGTGCGGTAAGAGCGGTTGATTTACTGGACAAGATAGAAGACGGACCGGCTAATCCGGATTTACGTGTTCTTGAAAAAGCGGCTCGCTGGCGCAGCGGTAAGCCGCTGAATTTTCTTCCAGAACTCAGAGAACTGAAAGCATCACTGCTCTATCAATATCTGCCCTCGCCTGATTTCAGGACAGAAAAACCAAGAGAGGATGTGTTGAGACTGGTGACAACGGTATCTCAGCGTCTGGAGAAAGAACTCAGTTCAACCCGTAAACGGGATGCAATACTGGCTGAGTTTTTACATGAGCTTGAAGACAATCCTGATGGCGTACGTGAGGCCATAGAGGACTACAACTTTGTGTATGCGGCCACCACGCAACAGGCTGTCGGAAAAGACATCATCCGGTCAAAGAATAAAAACGTCCAATATGATCAGCGAACGGAAATGGTTAAGTACGACACGGTGATCATCGATGAGGCCGCGAGAACCAGTCCGCGAGATCTGCTTATCCCGATGTCCCAGGCGGTGAAAAGGATAATTCTTGTCGGGGACCACAGGCAGTTGCCTCACCTGATTGACCAGGAGGTCGCCAGAGCTCTCGAAGGTGACGATCGTTCAGCTCCGCCGGTTGATGTCGATTTTGTGAAGAAAAGCATGTTTGAGTATCTGTTCAACCGCCTGAAAAAACTGGAGGAGAAGGACGGCATCAAGCGAACGGTGACACTGGATGCGCAGTACCGGACACACCCGTTGTTGGGGGAGTTTGCAAGCCGCAACTTTTATGATCGATACAATGAAGGTTATCGTTCTCCTTTAGGCGCTAAATATTTTACCCAGAAGTTAAACGGCATCGAAGATAGCGCCGCCGTCTGGATCCATGTGCCCAATGAGGCTGGAAAAGAGCAGCGTCTTGAGAGTGGCAGTCGTGATAGAGAGGCTGAAGCTAAAATTATCGCCAAGCGACTAAGTGACTGGATTAAGTCAGATGAGTCCACTGCAGATTATATGAAGACGTTAACCCATGATGACAGGCAACCCGGCCTTAGCTTTGGTGTCATCAGTTTTTATAAAGCCCAGGTATTTGCTGTTTATAAAGCCCTGCAAAAATACGGTATCACGGAACGGGCACAGGATGGTACATGGCAGATATGTCAGGAATACCGCTTTCTCGACAATGGTGAAGAGCGGCTCCGCATCGGCACCGTTGATGCCTTTCAGGGGATGGAATTCGACATTGTGTTTCTTTCCATGGTGAGGTCTCAGGATATGAACGCCTTGCCGCCTCATATACGCAACGAGGAGGATGACAAAAAGAAACAGCAAAAACTTTTCGGGCATCTCATGTCGGAAAACCGCCTCTGTGTGAGTATGAGTCGCCAGAAGAAGGTCCTGGCCATAGTGGGAGATGGCGTGTTTGCGAACACCCAGATAGCGGAGGATGCCGTTCCGGCCCTGAAAAACTTCTATGATTTGTGCCATGAAAAGGGGGTGATCCTGTGAGTGCAAAACCCAAAGATCATCGTCCTAAAGTCATCAGTTTCCGCACCGCACTGGATGGATTGAACATCGCTGCCAGACAAAGTGTTCTGTGGCCATGTCATGCCTTCAACATCTCACTTCCGCAAAAGAAAAAGAGCGGTCTCAATGTATTTGAAGAAACTGTTCTGAAGATCACAGAGATTGAATCCGGCGACACAGAAACGATTGCGCAGCTCACGTGCCTGGAGAAGGAGCTGGTGGCTTTTATTCAGAGTCGCCTCAACCAGCTCGGTCTTTTGAATGATCGCTATGAGTTGTCTCAGCAAGGACAGGCGCTTTTGAACGAGTGGCAGAATAAATCCGACGGAGATCTGGAATACACCGTGGCCACTGTGTTTGTGGATCTGCTGTACGGAAAGCTTCTACCTTATGTCAGTACAAAACAGCTGAGCTACAAAAAAATAGAGACCCTTTACTCAAAAGAGAATCTTCAGAAAAAGGGGGAGTTTGAACACTATGTGAATTTTTTCATCACCCCCACTGATGATAAATACATTCGGGCGATTCAGATACGTCCAGCAAACGACGCTTTCTGGAAAACCGTTCCTGACGCCAACGACATCATCAGAGCTATCAGGGAATTTAAGAGGAAATATAAGCGGCAGGCGCTGTTGAACCAGGGCGTAGAGCAGTACCCGCCTCCGATCCCTGTGGCTGAAGCCATATCCTTACAGGCGAATCCGGAACTGGTTTACCTGCATTGCCACGCCCTGATCCAGACAGGCAATTCTGACATTCTGGTGACGGATGGATGCGGCTTCGGCTTCTCTGAGAGCTTTGCCAGTTACCTTATGTCTCAGAATTGGCAGTGGGTCATCGACCTGAAGAATAAAGGGGTTGTCGACACGCTGAACCCCGACCAACGCAATGAAGAGGCTGAAGAAGACTCTTCAGCGGCGGATGAGTTGAAGCAATATCCGCGGATAGCGCGCCCACTTCGGCGCGCACAAGCGTATCTGTCAGACGCTGAAAAAATCAGGATTGATTCATCAAATGATGAGCAGGAATTCACCCGCCTGACCGGCCTGGCGGTCGTCGCCCTTTATGAAGCAATAGAATGGGCATTGCGGTTTGTTGTTTCGGATAACCCAGTGACGCACTGGGAGCGATTATTATCGTCACAGTCCTACAGGGAAAATGAAAAGATACTTCGCTCGTTTGCCACCCGGATTGGGTTTGATGTTTCAGAGAGTGTGAAGGGCCTGCTTCAGGTTAAACCCGGCAAAATCAGAGCCGTTAACCATGGTGCTTCCGAGATGCAGCCGCTACTGGCTATGGCAATCGCCGGGGCGATCAATGATCCCAGCCATCCACTTAATCGTCTGGCCATTGAAGACGCAGGATGTCTCTCTTTTATTCACGCGCTGAAAGACGTCAGGGATCCTGTTTCCCATGGAAACGCAATGGGTGTGCAACTCTCAAGGGAAACCCTTCAGGGCTATTGCAGGAGAACCGTTCGGCTTATTCAATTACTGATACCGGATATCACGCGGGATGCTGATACAGCCAAAACACGGCAGAAAACCGATATTGATCAGGTCAGACTGAAGGCCAGGATCGAACTGGACAGGTCATTGGGGCTGGGTTTCGTCCACGCGGTTTCCCCGTCGTTGCGGGAAGAACTGGTCAAAGTGACGATCTTAAACCAGATGACGACTCTGGATAATGAACAGCAACAGCGCTACATAAATTTACTGGCGTCCATTATGCAACTGTCGTTATTTGAAGCCGCTAAGGACCGGATAACCCCCTTCAAAAACCGAACAAACCTGAAGGATGAGGCGATTGAAAAAATCGTTCAATCCGGTTTTTATCCCACACCTGATGCCATACCAGTGCAAATCAGCACGGTAAACAGCAGTCGACTCTCTCGTGCTGTGCAAGGTTCAAGCACAACTCTTGGGGCTCAACTTCTTGCGCTTTGTTTATTGGCATCAGAAAGCGAAAGGGTCGCACTCAAAAGGTCTTTTCCGGATTGTTTCGAGCTTATCGCCAGTTTAATCAAACTGCGTGGGCACGGTAATCAACAGAAATTTGACTATTCAAGGGAATACCTGGCGTCATTAAAAATGAACGTTTTCAAACTCATCAAAATAATTATGGAAGAATTTTAGTGGACTCTAAAAAAAATAATAGCGTTCAGTTTACTGCGGATAATGATATGGCAGATCTGACGGATAACACAATCAACGTAACGGAGAGTGAGTTCCTGAATAAACTGCAGGAACTGAAGGAACGGGAAGACTTTCTGACGCAAAAAGAAACGGTTTTAGCCCAAAAGGAACAGGCGCTACAGGCGGCTAAAGACGCGATGGCCCAAAAAGAAGCAGAGCTGAATGATAAATATGTTCATCTTCAGGAGATGGAGCTTCAGGCAAAAAACGGCTTTCCGCAATTCTTTGAGGAAAAGTTCGCAGCATTCAAAAAACAACTGGCGCAGCGGGAAGCTCAGTGTGTAAGTGAGCGGGAAACTCTCGAAGCTGAAAAGGAAAAATTGCGGCAAAGAGAGGTCGCTGTTCAAAAGGCGGAAATCCAAAGGGACAGGGGGTATGCCGATGAAAGGGCCAGGCTTGATGATGAACTCTTCAGTCTCAGAAAAGGACAGGAAAAGGATCTGGAGTCAAAACGCGCCAGCGCCCTGACGGCCCTTGAAGAAGAGCTTACAGTGGAGAGAGTCTCCAGAATAGCAAACCTGGGGAAAGAGATAGCTGACCGGCTAAGCGCGCATGAAGCTGCTATTCAACAGGATAAGGATGAACTTGAACAAAAAAGAAAGGCATTCCTTAAGAACCAGGCGGAGCTTGATGAGCTCAGGGATGAACTTGAGTACCAGAAACAGCGCCTTCGCTCTCATAAAGACCGACTCGAGGAAAGAGAATCTGATCTGAACCTTGAGGTGGATGCCAGGGTTGCTCAGCGGAAACACTCTTTCGAGAGTGAGAAGTCTGTGCTTAACGATGAAATTGCCCGTTTGAGGGAATCCCTCAAAACAAGCAGTGCCCTCATTTCAAACTTCGAAGTACTGAAGCATAAGCTCGGTGATGAAGATCCTGCCGCCGTTTTACTTAAGCTGAAAACCTATGAAGAGGAAATCAACACCCTGCGCGAGGATCTTGCCACACGCCCAACACAGGAGATGCGGGACGCCTTTGATCGTTTGACGTCTGAACAGAACGAACTGAAGCTGGCCTGTGAGCGATTCTCTGAAGAAAATGAGGGGCTCAGAAGTGCAGCACGCGCACAGTCAGATCTGGAAATGCAGGTAGCGGAACTGACCGATAAAAACAAATCGCTGCTGAGGCGGTTTGAATCCGTGGATGCCGACAACAACCGCTTGATGGAGGAGCTTAAACGCTTGCAATCCTCTTACGAACGGGAACAGGACCGTGAGGCAAGGATTCGGGACATTGAAACGCCATACGTTCAAAAGGAACTGCCTCGTGCGGTTGAAAACGTTGAAGAGCTTCAATGGCTGGATGGCATCCGTCAATCCTGCATCGATTATGGGCTGAGATTCCCGCGGCGAATTTTACATGCATTCCACACGGCACTAAAAACGTCGGAGTGGTCTCCTGTGACTGTTCTGGCAGGCGTGAGTGGAACCGGAAAGTCTGAACTGCCAAGGCTGTATTCACATTTTGGCGGCATAAACTTTTTGAGTCTGGCCGTGCAACCCAACTGGGACAGTCAGGAATCCATGCTGGGTTTCTTCAACTCTATCGATAACAAGTTCGATGCCCAACCGGTTCTGCGTTTACTGGCACAAAGTCAGAAGGCGCAGGCTGAAGGCTATCCTTTTGGTCTTAAAGATGCCATGAATCTGATATTGATGGATGAAATGAATCTTGCCCATGTCGAACTCTATTTTGCGGAATTCCTGAGCAAGCTTGAGCTGCGCAGAGGAATGAAAAAAGAACTCCCCTTCCTTGATGTTAAGCTGGGGGCCGGAATTCAGCCCTATCAATTGCCAATCGGTCGTAATGTGCTCTGGGCTGGCACAATGAATCAGGACGAGACAACGAAATCCCTCTCAGACAAGGTCCTCGACCGGGGAATTGTCATCAACTTTCCCCGACCGACTACGCTGGAAAGACGCCGTCAGCTGATTCCGTTGGGCGACCAGGCGCCATTACTGTCCCGCAGACTGTGGGAGAGTTGGTGGTGCAGAGAAAGTAAATTCAGCGATGATCAGATTTTGCCCTTTAAGGGTTTTATTGAAGACATGAACGATGCTCTTTCTAAAGTCGGAAGAGCACTGGGGCACAGGGTGTGGCAATCGATCGAATACTACATGGCAAATTATCCTGATGTGCTCGACGCCCAGAGAAAAAATGATGATGCAGGCCTGGTCAAAGCCATGAAAGTCGCTTTTGAAGATCAGCTTGTTCAAAAGGTTATGCCTAAGCTGCGCGGCATCGAAACCCGAGGTAAATCCAGAACGGACTGTCTTGACCGAATTCGTACTCAACTGGTGAATGACAACTATACGATAATCGAAGATTTCGATCTGGCGTGCGAATTTGGTTACGGTCAGTTCATCTGGAGCAGTGCTAATTACTTAAAAGACGATGAGTCATTGAATGTTCAAACTGGTAACAACGCCAGTGCCAGTGAAGCCAGTATGCTGTCATCTGAACACGCCGGACTTCATCATCGGTCTGCTGCAGGCGCAAGCGCTATTCCTGCTGAGCTCAGCGGGTATGCAAGTAATAGTGCAAGGGAACTCTGGCAGCTGACAACAAACGAAATAATGACCGTCCTGAAATGTGATGCAAAAGAAGCAAAGGCTATCAAGTCTTTGTGTAATGCGACCAGGGAATCATAAGCCATGGAGGGTACATTCAAAATTGACTCTGTTGAGTCTGTTTACAGGGGTCTAAATAATACCGATGAGTTAAAGGCTCATGCCCAGTTAATTCTTGTGGTTCGCAACTGGCTGACGGAAGTGTCGAACTTCGACCCAGTATCCGGACTTGTCCTGCATACCGGTATCGACGATTTCTTGGATGTTGTGGCGAAATCGGTGCGGGATACCTCACCAGAGGAGGAGACAAAAGACCGTATCTATCGCGTGGTATCACATGTGAAGGACGCTGTCCTGGCAATAATGGAGCATACCCGGGATAAGGTGATACGCGAACATGCCATGCTGCCGATATATGCGGCGAGAGAGGTTGACAGCAACAGTGTTCAATGGCTAAGCCGTCAGCCGGGCAGGACACTCCGAGAAAAGCTTTCCGGTAAGCCTTATATGAAGGCCGTCAGACGGAGGAGCAGTGTGGATACGTCGGAAAACAGACTGATGAGAGCTTTTCTCTTCCGGCTGGAACACATTCTGACAGAAAGACAGGGTGCATTATCTGCCGCAAAAGAAGAGACCTGTGAGGACATACTTGTTTCCCTTCAGCGATGGCTAAGAACTGACGATGCCGCTGAAATCGGTGCATGGGGAAATCTTCCACCCAACAATACGCTTCTGCAGGACAAGCGCTATCGAAAAATATGGGATGGTTGGCTCTGGCTCCAGGCCAGCGACGTTCAGATAACCGAGGACAGCAAACGGCTTAATAAAGACCTACTCACCGTTATCTACTGGAATACACTTTCCCAGCTTTACGCGAGTGGTGGCTTTCGGACAGTTCAGCAACCGGTCGGCTTTGATTACGACAACTTTTCTATCGTGCCTGAATTTCCCATTCGGGGATATCTATTCCCCGGGTACGGCGCAAAGAAAAAAGGGAAGGTTAAGTTCATTAAGCCAGAGAGTTTATTCGGATTTATCACGTCTGAAGAGGGTGTGGATTTATTTTTCCACCAAAAAAATCTATCTCAAAAATTAGACATAAACTCACTAACTGCTGGAGATGAGGTGTCTTTTGTCATTGGCAGTAACCCAAAGGGGGAATGTGCTGATGACATCGACCGTCTAGCGGGGATCATCCCTGTGGCGTTCAATTTGACGGGGGATAAATGGGAGATACACGTCGGTGAGGATAAGTATTTATTACATATCGTTTCGGGGTATCTGGTTATTGCGTCAGCTCAGGGCGTAAATAAAAAATTAAAAATCGAGCCTGCAGCGATCAACGAGATACCGAAGACGATAATGTCATTCGTCACGGATGCCCCGCCTGAATACGCTGCGCCGACGAATACTGAACGTGACCCGATACGGATGGAGAGCACCGTTGTGGATCTGTGTTCAGTCCGTCCTGCGTTCACGCACGGTACAGGCTCCCAGGCGCATCTGCCATTCAGGTTGGTTCAGCAGTACTGGCCCCTGCATTCTGATGGCGAAGTGGAGATTGACTGCGGTTACGCTAAATGCATCGCCCTGCATTCCGGTATTCAGACGGTCAGCATGAGGAGCCTTTTTTCACCTGACTCAACACTGCCCGAGGCTACTAAAAGCCGGGCATCGATGTTTTTTATTAAAAAGTTGAGTGACTATATCAAGGCAGATAAGTTGACCTATCTTATTCCTGATTGGGGGAATGATTTCGATCTGGAGGGGATACGAAAAAGCACCAATTTTTATTTTGATGAGTCAACTCCGCTTCCCAAAAGTATCGCTGCTATCTTTGCATGGCAATCGTCGAAGAAATTTGTACAGGACAGCGTCCAGGGCAATGATGTTGTGCTGGTGATTGATTCCTTTGACGGTGGCATTTCAGTAACCCCGGTTCAGGCAATTTACCAACCGGAGCTTGAGGGACTGTTGCCTGAGACAAAAGGTATTAGCTGGGAAAGACATCCTACGGTTAATCAGCCCGACAGCGGCATTCATAATGCCATGGTCCGCAATCTTGACGGGAATGGCTGCCAGACATCTGAAGACCTTCTTCATTTGTTTGGATTCGAGGGTTTAGCCAGCGATGCCGGAGACGTGTCTTTTGTCAACGATGAACGCTGGTATCACGTTCCTGGTTCTGTTCGGGAGGTTCTGACTCAGGATCTAGATCTCAGCATATTGTCAAACACCGCCATCAGTAACTGCCTGAACTCTGCAAACCTGGATTGTCGGGGCGCGAATGTCTTTATCCTGCCTCTTGACGTTACCCTCAGGAAACCCGATGGGCGAATGGATTATAAGTGGCTGGGGTCTGCATGGTCGCCAATTAAAGGTTGCCAGACCTTAAACAGATGGCAGGGGGAAGTGGGTGATATGACCCTCTGGCGTGATCATCTGCCAGCGCTATCAATAGAGGTACAGAGTGACAAAGGGTATAAGGTTAATTTTTATCTTGTAAAAGACGCGACAGTAACGCCGCAACGTGGCAGAACGGTGGATATACCCGTGGAAGAATGGTTCACGCTTCCCGCGGGACAAACGCATTATCGTTTTCCCCTGCAACAGGGAGAAGGCAATAAAGAGATGCGGTTTGTTGCATACCTGATGTCGCCAGCTTTTCCATTAAAGAAGGACACAACGTGCAAGCTGAAGATGACCTATACCTATGGCGCGGATGACCCGTACGAACTGAAATTCCTTCCGCTGGATTCAGCGGAAGCAGGTTTTAAATCTGTCCGAGTTGAGTGGCGCTCAGCATCAGAAAGGGGGATTGCCGATCTGGCGAACTTACCGATTCCGGATTTCCCGGCCAGAAAAAGCTGGTCCGATTTTCAGTCCTTCCCGAAAGACGATGGTAAGAGCGTCTCTGACCTCCTGGACTGGTGTTGCTCCAAAATTGCAGGTTTGAATGATCTGGTCTCCTTTGATTATGAAAAGGAATTTCAATCCATCCTGAATAAAAGAAAAGTCGGCTATCTGGAATGGGGAAGCACAGACAGTAACGGGAAATACTATTGTCGCGTCAATGTTGAGGGACAGAGTGTGTTTTGCCACAGTTCTCACTTTATTGAGGCTGTTGATGAAAACTCCCTGCATAAAGGCTGCCCGGTTTATCTGGATGTATTTACGAATGAAAAAGGGCCTTACGGGGCAACGATATCCTTTTTGGAGCGCGTCCCCTCACAGCTTCAGGAGAAGGCACAGGATACCCTCAATCGGAAGCTGTCCAGAACCATTGAATATGCTGAAAAAGGGATCTTCAGCCTCCGTTTCCCCGCATTAACCATCTGGAATCACGGTCACTCGCTTTCCGAGCCAGATGTGCCCGACCATTTTAGAAACGCGATACTCGACGGAACGCAAAAGATCATATCGATAATTGAGTCTGAAAATATGCCGGACACGCTTAAAGAGGAGCTTTTCTTCTTTCTGTGCTGTCTGCATAAGGACGCCCCTGAAATGGTTGGCTCCCGGCTTCTTGATGCAGTGAAGGATAGAAAGCTGTTGCGGAAGTACCACAAGAATATTGCTTTCGCCATCGGTAATGCCGACCTGTCTTACCAACAAGTGCTGTTGGAGAATGTCATTGATCCCATTGATAATGAGGGCCTGACCAGATCCATTACCCTGGAAGTTTTGTCGATAGTGCTTTGGCGTTCCAGAACAGTGATCAACAGATTGACTAAAGAGAAGCTCGAGGCTTTATCCGTAAGCTTATATCGTTGCCTCAGGTTCGATATTCAAAAGCTGGATAGTGAAGGAACGAGATACCAAATCGCGACTCTTGGTAAGCATCTGGAGCTTCTGCTGGCATTGCTGAGAAGCAGAGGTTCCGAGGATGAAGGTCTAAAAATGATTTTCGCGCCAGATAATGAACGGACCCAAAAATTTGTGGACCTGATCGATCGCGTTTCCAGGTTAGTGATCGACAACAATATCGGTTTGCAGTCTCGCATCAATCTGCAAATTGAAAAGCCGAAAATTTTTCTTAATACTCCCGACCTTTTATATGCATTACGCATGTATCTGACGGGAGACGCAGGTGCAAGCGCGATAGGCATTACGTCTGTTTCAGACGATTAACCAAACGGTCCGAGTCGAGTGAAGCAGGGCCTAATTGTTGTTATCTATCTTATTGGCGTGTTCTTAGAGAGCCTTCTCACTATCGTGTCGAAGGTTCTTTAAATATGAATGACCTGATTATGCGGGATATTGACAGAATGACGGGCAAAACCCATGCCCAGTGTGACGATGTAAAGCGCGAAGCGCAGATCCACATTCACACCGCCAGCGACGTTAATTCGAACAGGCCGAGAAGAGAGGCCTGAAACTCACCGAATGGCTGATTGAGGCGGCAGAGCAGTTCTACAGTGAAGAAACAGCGGATCCTGAACCACGCAAATAACCGCCCCGGCGGTTACCGGGCAAGAGAGGCAATAAATGGGCAAGGGCAAACGAGCACGAGCAGCATCTAATGCGGCGCGTCATCCGAATACCACGGCCAAACAGATGATCCGCGAGCGCAACCAAATCGCTGACAGCATTGTTAAGGGATTACGCATAGCGCAGCAGGATGTCAGCAAGGTAATGACGAACGTGACTCACTTGCTGGCGGTGGGGATGACAAAAAGTGAAGTGGTCAGGGCTATGAATACAGATCCTCTCGTTATCACCTCCCGGGGGAGGGAAGTTGCTTACCGCGAAAAATTGGCTCGTATGGCCGCTCTTCGCCGCGAAAACAAAGAAAGAACAGCCCGCTCAAACCCGCACCACCTGCTGAAAAAGTCGAAAGGCAAGCAGACGGTAACAGCTAAACTGGATCCGTGGGTTGTTGCGCGTACAGCTTCCGGTGCCGAAGCCACTAAGCCCTTGACCTTTGGCACTGTCCAGGATATAGGCGAGCGTGTGACACCTCGTCAGGTGGAGGGCTTCAATCAGCGTAAGCTGGGCGGAACTGACACCCCCGCCGTCGCTATCAGGACCTATGATTTACCGATAGCCAAACCCAAAGCGGCCACCCAAACCGGTAAGCTGTCCGGCATTGAAGCGGCCATGAAGCGGATCCCCGCCGCGCAGCGTCATCAGTTTGCCTTGTTCGTGCATAAGCACCTCGCCAGTGGCATGACCGTACAGCAAATGGCCAAGCAGTTCCTGGGTAAACCGCTGGCCGAGCCCCTGAAGACCAGGCCTGCAGCCAACGAGACGGTAACTGTCACGCAGGTAGTTAATGCTCCGGTTGAGGTTTCCGCGCCGGAAGTGATTGATATGGCCGTGCCCGTTGCGCTTCTGATGAAAGACATCACACCGCCCGAGCTGCGCGACGGTCGCGAGCTGAAAGGCGGCTCCTCCGAGCGCGTTGTCATGCAGCGCGACGCGGCCATACAGGCAGAGTTTAGGGTATTGGTTCGCCAGAACTTTGGCGGCCGTTGTGCGGTGTCTGGTAAGCATCTGGGCGGCGTGCTGGAGGCTGCGCACATCGAAGGTGCAGATCTGGGTTGCTACAGCGTCGGCAACGGTATCCTGCTGTCGCCGACACTGCACAAGCTGTTTGACCGCCATTTGATGGGTGTTAACCCTGAAACACTGACTGTTCACTTTAAGCCAGGCATTGAGTTTGAAGAGTATGAAGGCCGCGTGATCATTCCCTTGATTTACAACCTGGACAAAGCGCGTCTGGCCGTTCGCTGGGCCGAATACTTGAGCGGCACAAAGTGAAAGACGTTTTATACGCAGACTTGGCTAACGAACTGCGCAGCGCCACGCGGCCAGCCATTGTGGTAATCGACAGTCTGTATTTCGACATGCCGGAGGTTGCCGAACGTCTTAAACAGGATGCGGGGATCACGCCGTTATTCCTTAAGCTTGCCTTTAGCCTGTCCGAAAACGCACGCCAGAGGCAGCTGAATATCCTGGCAAAGATGGACGGCAAACCCGTGATCTTTGTTGATCAGTATCCGCTGGCCGTTCACTGGGAATCTGGTTTGGCAGGCTTCCAGCTGCTTAACGAAGAAAAGAAAGCGATCCTTGACCGGATTCAGGCGGAAAACGAGTGGATCAGGAGTGCACCGACCAAAGAAGAGCGCACCCGTCGCCAGGACGAATCCATGAACCGCGCAATGTCCGGCATGGGTAACGCGATGTCCAACTTGCTGGAAGAGTCACGCGCTATCAGTGCAGAACGAGACGAGAAGGTTGCGAAAGTCATCGAAACCGAGGATGGAGCTGCCTTTAAGGCGCTGGAAGAAGAGTACAGCGAACAGAACATTTTCAGACGACTACAGAATCGCATATGGGGTAAAAAATAAAGAGCTTTGAAGGAGCAAAAATGCTCCTGCACCAGGCCGTCTCCTGACATGCACCCTAACCACATCGTACATTTGCTCCCATTGCCTTAAGGTGTGGGCGACCCATCCTAAATTTTCCCCAGAAGCGTAGGCGATGATCGCCAAACTTGACCCTGACCCAAAATCCTGCGCCATTCAGAAACAGAATGCCGGCACGATCTACATTGAATCGCCACGAGTTTAACAGTCACCTCGGCGGCGTCAGTCCGGAGGCCTTCGAACAGGCCTCATCGTGAGGACAGAATTTGTCTACGAGCGTGGGGTCAGTCCACCAGACCTGCAGCACCAGATTCACGAAAGCGGTTCATCAAACGCTGAGTCTGACGTTCGGTCAGAGCAAGTTGGTGTGCAGCATCACGACGGCGCATGCGCTTTCGACAACCGACTGAATGACATTAATCCGGTTCAGTTCTTTATCTGACATGGTCACTAGGGAAGGTGCGAACAAGTCCCTGATATGAGATCATGTTTGTCATCAGGAGCCATGGAACAGGGTTCATCATGAGTCATCAACTTACCTTCGCCGACA
>NZ_JBLKCZ010000039.1:0-17066 GCF_047530595.1 Enterobacter sp. 01-M-02-SI-ECC
TTGTTGGGTTTCTCATCGTGAGTTACCGGTTCAATATTCCAGACAGACTCGCGGTTCATTTAAGCATCCATGCCCGCCCTGAACTCCGGGCACACTATAAGTAATATCGGTGACCCAGACCTGGGTGGCCCGGACAACGGTGAACTGCCGCTGCACGCGATTAGGAGCAACGACTGAAGGCCTGCCAGCGATACGACGTGGCGCTTTATAGCCGCGCACAGCTTTAATCCGGTCCAGTTGCATGATCCGACCCACCCGGTTTCTACCACAGGTTTCCCCGATTTCGTTCAGATCGCCATGAACCCGCCGGTAACCGTATACGCCTCCGCTCAGGGAATATGAGTCGCGGATAAGCATCAGCAGGCGCTGGTTATCTTTATCACGCGCCGAGACAGGGTTATGCAGCCACGCATAGAACCCGGCCCGGGCGACATTCAGTACCCGACACATCGTCATCACACCCCATACAGTTCGGTGCTCATTGATAAAGCGGTACTTCAGTCGGGCTCCTTTGCAAAGTACCGCGCGGCCTTTTTCAGGATATCCCGTTCTTCTTCGGTGCGTTTTAGCTGCGCCCGGAGTTTCAGGATCTCGCTTTTAGCTTCCAGTAAATCCCGGGCATGCTGCTCGCTGTTATCAGGTTTGATAGCCCGTAGCCACTTGTAGAGGCGGTGTGCAGAGACGCCCAGACGCTCAGATACTTAGGCGACGGAATAACCGCGTTCCGTTATCTGACGGACGGCTTCTTCCTTAAATTCAGGTGTAAATCGTGGTGTGCCCATACGCTCCTCCTATACTCAAACTATAGGGCAGGATCGTCTACCGGGGCGGGGTCAGTCCAGGGAGCCGTTAACGACCTGATGGCGGTTGTTCTGGAAAGCTATCTTCGGGAGGAATTCCCCGATACGGGCAAACGAAATGAGTCGCAGAAGAGGTCAATCGACGACACCATTTCGATAGTCCGCTCCTATCTCCGTTAACTCTGCCAGGCAGATGTCTGATGGGGTCTAAAACTGTAATGAAAGGAAATGACATATGAAATCACGTGCATTATTCATCTGTATTTTTTAATTGGTACCCGAAACCGCCTGAGTGTCGCCATCAGCTGGGTCTGGAACCACAGCGTCGCGTACCGGGGAGCCCGCATTATCACGGGAGCCAAATCTCCGGTCCCGGGTACGCCGCCAGCCAGTTCTCATACAGAAGGCGGATCCGCAGGGTACCGCTGAAACTTCAGCGGTGTCCCACATGGTACCACCGGGCCCAGCTTCAGCAATCTGTTTCCAGTCACACAAACGCTTTTTTCGACGGGCTTTCTGATCGAGCGGTCCGGCACACCAGATACCGTCACAAGAGGTGGCCTTATTAAGAGCGGACACACCTAGCACAGGAAATTCTATGGCAAAGAAACTTTTCGGTTATCATCCCATCCTGACTGACGACAACAATTCAGTTGTGATTCGCGGTGCTCGCGAGAACAACCTTAAAGAGGTGGATGTTTCCATTCCGCGCAACGCATTGGTTGTTTTTTCGGGTGTGTCAGGCTCGGGTAAGTCTTCACTGGCCTTTGGCACCATTTATGCTGAGGCGCAACGGCGCTACTTTGAATCGGTTGCCCCCTACGCTCGTCGCCTCATTGATCAGGTCGGGGTTCCGGATGTGGATGCCATTGACGGACTGCCGCCAGCCGTTGCGCTTCAGCAACAACGCGGTGCCAGTAACGCGCGCTCCTCTGTCGGCAGCGTGACCACCTTATCCAGTCTGGTGCGAATGATGTACTCACGGGCGGGCGCTTATCCTGCCGGACAACCGATGCTGTATGCCGAGGATTTTTCTCCCAACACGCCGCAGGGGGCATGCCCTTCTTGCCATGGTCTGGGCCATATCTATGAGGTAACTGAAACACTGATGGTGCCCGATCCCTCACTTAGTATCCGTGAAAAGGCTATTGCTTCCTGGCCCCCGGCCTGGCACGGACAGAATCTGCGGGATATTCTGGTGACGCTGGGGTATGACATCGACACTCCCTGGAAAAATCTGCCAGCGGAAGACCGTCAGTGGATCCTTTTTACCGAAGACACCCCCACTGTACCGGTTTTCCCGGGACTGAGTCCGGAAGATACGCGCGAAGCCGTCAGGAAAAAAATGACGCCGGGTTATATGGGGACCTTCACCGGGGCACGTCGTTATGTGCTACATACCTTCGCCAGCACGCAAAGCGCGTTGATGAGAAAACGAGTCTCCCGTTTTATGGAAGGCAAGCTGTGTCCGGTCTGTCACGGGAAAAGACTGAAGTCAGAATCATTGTCCGTCACCTTTGCCGGTGTGGACATTGGTGAATTTATGCAGATGCCCTTAGACCAGCTGGCGGAATTGCTCCTTCCAATCTCCCGGGGGGATTTCAGTGCCCACCACGCCGGCGCAGATGCCGACAGGGATATCACCCGTCGGGATCTGACAGAGCGTGCTGCATCCGGAAAAGCGGTCCATTCCGATAACGCCGATGTCTGCCGGACATCGGCGTTATCGGAAGAGAAACGACTGGCGGCACAACGGCTGACCGGTGGTGTCATGGCCCGGTTGTATCAGTTGCAGAAGCTGGGGCTGGGTTATCTTACGCTGGACAGAGCAACCCCAACTCTATCTGCAGGAGAGCTTCAGCGACTGCGTCTTGCCACGCAACTCAGTTCGATGCTGTTTGGTGTGGTCTATGTTCTTGATGAACCGTCTGCGGGTCTGCACCCCTCAGACAGTAAAGCGCTTTACGATGCGCTTGAGAACCTTCGTGATGCCGGCAACTCGGTGTTTGTCGTTGAACATGATCTTAACCTGATGCGACGGGCGCAATGGCTTGTTGATGTGGGACCGTCGGCTGGTGAACAGGGAGGACATGTTCTCTACAGTGGTATTCCTGAAGATCTGAAAGCCGTCACCCAATCTCGTACCGCGCGTTATTTATTTGATGAAGTCCGGCCACCACAATCTTTTGCCCGTATCCCATCCGGGTGGCTGAAACTGCAGGGGATCCATCGCCACAATCTTAAGTGGATCGATGTTGATATTCCTCTGGGTGTGCTGACAGCCGTGACGGGAGTCTCTGGCTCCGGTAAATCCAGTCTGATTGCCCAGGCCTTACCGGAACTGGTGCTTTCTTCACTTGGCGGTGAGCCAGAAGACGTGCTTTCCGAAGCCAGCGACGCTGAGGGGCCATCCGTAACGGAGAAAACGTACGGTACCCTGACCGGTGATACCGGACTGGTAAAGCGTCTGGTTCAGGTTGACCAGAAACCGATAGGCAGGACCCCCCGTTCAAACCTGGCGACATATACCGGGTTGTTTGATCCTGTTCGTAAGCTCTTTGCCGGAACGACTGACGCCAAACTCCATCATTACGATGCGGGTCAATTCTCTTTCAATGTGGCAAAAGGCCGCTGTGCAACCTGTGAAGGTGAAGGATTCGTCAGCGTGGAGCTGTTGTTTATGCCGAGCGTGTATGCACCGTGCCCGACCTGCCATGGCGCGCGGTATAACCGGGATACTCTCAGGATCTGCTGGCAGGACAAAAATATCGCGGAGGTCCTGCATATGACGGTGGATGAAGCCAGTCAGTTCTTTGCGACTGAAGAACCAGTGGCTCGTCCCCTCCGTCTGCTGAGTGAAATTGGTCTGGGCTACCTGCGTCTGGGACAACCAGCAACCGAGTTATCCGGAGGGGAGGCGCAAAGGATCAAGCTGGCAACCGAACTACAACGTAGCCAACGTGGCCACACGTTGTATATCCTAGATGAACCGACAACCGGCCTGCATGCTTCAGACGCCGACCGCCTCCTTGTGCAGCTGCAGCGGCTTGTTGATGCAGAAAATACGGTGATAATGATTGAACACGATATGCGGGCGGTTACTCAGGCAGACCAGGTTATCGACATCGGTCCTGGAGCGGGACATGAGGGAGGACGCCTGGTTGCCGCAGGAACTCCCGAACAGGTATCGCAGGTCAAAGAAAGCCGTACCGCACAGTATATTGCCAGGGAACTCTCACGGAACGGTTAAAAAGGGCTGTGTCGTCATTGCGTCAATGGCGGCACATTCCCGGCGTGTTCTGTATCAGTAATCTCCCGCAGGTATAATTTCAGCGCATCCCACTGGTTCAGCGCGTACGCGAACGCCTTCGACAGCTCCGAGTGCCGTGACAGCGTTTTCTGCTTTTCACGCAGCCAGCCCTCCAGCGCGGTCAGCAGCGGTACCGCTTTTTCCTGCCGAATGGCCAGCCGTTCCGCCGCGCTTTTGCCCCGGATGCCCGCCTCGATGCCATACAGCTCGCCGATACGGCACAGCGCTTCGGTCGTGGTGTCAGAGGGCGTCCGCACGTGCACGTCCGCCTGCAACACCCCGCTGAACCCCGCAAGATGCGACTGCGGATGTGTAACGCTGGCGTGATAGAAATTTTAAGTCAGTCATCAGGTGTCCACCTAATTAGGGGTCAGTTTGGATATCGAAAATTATTGTACGTCAAGGTTATTTTTTGACCTCTCTACTTTAGCGGGCCTCAGCCGACGAAACTTATCGGAAGCCGGTACCGGCCAGTCTGACTGAAGATGGAAGCAAAATTAATGCTGTGGGCTACCATACCTTCTTTAACAGGTGATTTGTGAACTGCAACTTCTCGGAACGGGAGTTTGCGCAAGGACCGGAAGTCCGCTTTTCGCTCATAGCGGACCATTCCTGCGCACATGTCTGCTATGTGGTAGAGGCAGACAATACTTACAGCACAGGGCGTTAATAAATACGGAACAGATCAACCGCAGATGCCTCCTCCTGAATGTATTAATTTTGCTATCTCGTCGGCAAAATCAGGGAACAAGTCTGGATATGGAAGCGCCTGGCAGCTGAAAGTATGAATAATAACGCCCTGACAGGATATTTTATTGCACCCTGTCAAAAGTCATACATTCTTTCCCGGTTTTTGCTTTCTCATACCGGATAACTCTATTTAAGGCTTAAGGATAACCTTCGTCCATCCTTCATCCCGCTCATCGAAGTGCTTATATCCGGCAGGAGCCTCTTCAAGCGAAAGACGATGAGAAATTATTTTGCCCGGACTGGCTTTATCGTGATGGATGAGGCGAGACAGCTGACGGTTATAGGCCTTAACGTTCGCCTGGCCGGTACGGATTGCCTGTCCTTTAAACCAGAAACTCCCAAAATCAAATGGCATCTTACCCTCTCTGGCAAGCTCCGATTCAGCCCCCGGATCCTGAGGAATAAAGACGCCAACCACACCAATTCCCCCGGTTGCTTTCGTCGACGCAACAAGACTGTTCATGGTGACAGAGTTATCTTCATGGCCATGTTTGTTACAGCACTGATAGCCAACACATTCGCAGCCACAATCCGTACCGCGTCCATCCGTCAGGTCGAGAATTTTTTGTACAGCTTCATCGCCAGTAGCATTGATGCCCGTCGCCCCCATTTTTTCAGCCAGAGCCAACCGGTCTGTGTGCGTATCAACCACAAACACCTGTGAAGCACCTTTAATGATCGCCGAATGAGCTGCCATCAAACCGACCGGCCCCGCGCCATAAATGGCCACGCTTTCACCAGGCTTCAATCCGGCAAGTTCTGTTGCATGCCAGCCGGTAGGAAAAATGTCAGAGAGCATCACATAATCATCTTCTTTTTCTGCCGCATCAGGGGGAAGAACAAGGCAGTTAAAGTCGGCAAATGGCACCCGAAGCAGTTCCGCCTGCCCCCCCTCCCAGGGACCCATTTCAGCAAAACCATAAGCTGCGCCTGCCGAACCCGGATTGGTAGTGAGACAAAAGCCGGTCAGACCTTTTTCACAGTTTTCGCAAAAACCACATCCCACGTTAAACGGCAGACAAACATAGTCGCCCACCTTAATACGTTCAACGCCTGAGCCAATTTCGACCACTTCACCCAGGTTTTCGTGACCCAGAATCCGTCCCTGTTCAAAGCTGGTCCGGCCCTCATACATGTGCAAGTCCGACCCACAAATGTTGGTGGTGGTGATGCGGACGAGTACATCCGTGGGGCGGACAATTTTCGCATCCGGTACGTCTTTTACTTTTACATCATAAGGACCGTTGTAAATTACTGCTTTCATGATCTTCTCCTTCTTGCGTGCGGAAAGGAAATGCTGCCCGGCGGATTGGGGTATCAATCGAGTTTAGCTGCCATAACAGATCTCGCGATCGGCGAAAGGACGATTAGGATGTTTCTTAACTAAGTGCATTGAAGTCTGTAAGACAGGTACTTACCGATGAAGGCTGCCTGGAAAACGTAAAAACATCATACGTTAATCCGGTTTTTTTAAGCAGGCAGGGGATTACGGACAGCTTTGAGGGAGAAGCGGATAAAGTAAATCTATCTCATTTCTGCATTGTGCCAGAAGTAGACATAGGTGAATTAGGTAACCCTAGAGATGCACTTTGAATCAATGATATGAAATGCTGAAAAGGTTATTAACTAATTCAAAATTTGAATAATCAGTTATCTCTTCCATGCTTAATACGTAACCTTAGCTAAGGAGAAATTATGTTAGACGAATACAAAAAATGCATCGAAGCCTGTTATCTATGTGCAACGGCATGTGATAACTGTGCGGCTTCGTGTCTCGACGAAGAGAATCTGGAGATGATGCGCGAGTGCATAAAACTGGATATGCAGTGTGCAAATATCTGCCGTCTTGCAGCTCAATTCATGACACTAAATAGCGGGTCTGCCCAGGATCTTTGCCGTCTTTGCGCTGATGTTTGTCAGAAGTGCGGTGACGAGTGTGGAAAGCATGAACATGACCATTGTCAGGATTGCTCAAGCGCTTGTCATCACTGCGCCGAACAATGCAGAAAGATGGCCGCCTGAGAAAAACTCAAATTACCAAACCCGCTTCGGCGGGGTTTTATATTCCCGGTAATAAGTCGTAGAAGGATGAGATAGATGAGTTTAAGAGTACGGGCGGGAAATAGATCTACTCGAAAGTACTAGCCTCAATGACAAATTCTGGCACAGATTATTTGATTGGCTCAATGTCCGTTTTCGCTGACAGCGGACTGCACCCCGCCGGGGTGACCGCTTCGTGCCAGAATTGGACGTTTCCAAAATCTGCATGCACTAATCGGTGGAGAGCAGATCTCACTGCATAGCCATGCAGACGCGCAGAAATCATCAGGGGCGTTTTTCAGGGGTTGGGGCAGGAAAGTGCCGGAAACAGGCGGGAGGCCGCAGAAACGTGCTGAGGGCGCCTGCGGCGGCGCGCCCAAGGGTTGTTATGTTTAATATGGCAGAACTTTCCTGTCGCTATCATTTTGACGTCCGCTATTCGCTCATAGATATGCCTGTCGCGTTTGCGGCTTTACTTGTTATACCCAACCTGCCTGATTTTTATCGCCAGCATCCCGGAATTGAAATTATCCTGAGCAGCTCAGACCGCCGACGGAATATGCTGCATGATGGCCTGGACTGCATACTGAGGGTAGGGGAGCTGGACGATGGCGACTATATCGCAAAGAAGGTGGGAACCGTTAAAATGACGACCTGCGCCAGACCTGCGTATCTTGATCAACACGGCACCCCGGAAACAATGGACGAGTTGCAGCAGCATCAGGCCGTCAACTGGATTAACAGCAGCAACAGACAAGTTATGCCCTGGACATTCGGGACGTCAGAGGGCTCCACCGAAATTGAACTTCCAGGCAGGCTTGTCGTGGATAACTCAGAAGCCTACATTGCAGCAGGCCTGGCGGGGCTGGGAATACTACAGGGCATGAATATTTTTTTGCAGCCTTATCTCGATCGCGGGCTGTTGGTAGAGGTTCTGCCAGATAATCCGTCCCCGAATCGCAAACTGTAACTTCTGTATCCGCACCGCCATCTCTCCCGAAAAGTACGGGCGTTTACCGACTGGCTGGAAAGTTTATTGTAAACGCCTGGGGGCCTGCAGCCTGCTGGTACGTGCGCTGCCTTTTATCGGCCCGCCAGCTTCTGTATGGCTTCACGGACAGGAGCATCGCCAGACGTCAGCTCAATGATGACGCGGCTGACGGCAGGTTGCTCAATGAGTTCAGCCAGCGTAGCCGCCACGTCATCACGGGGCACGTTACCATACGGGATGGCCAGGCCGGCACGTACATAACCCGTACCAGTCTTATCCTGCAGCGCGCCGGGGCGCAGGATCACCCAGTCAAGCTCGCTTTGTGCTAGTTCCACATCGGCCATTTTTTTAACACGCATATAATTTTCGAATGATTCAGAAGTGGTTTCTCCCCGTGCGGACTCCGGGAATGCAGAAACGAGCAGAAAGCGAGACACACCGGCACTGAGGGCGGCAGCTACCGACTTTTTCAGCCCTTCGCCGTCGACCGCATTGGTCATCTCCTGCCCCCCCTTACCGCCGGCACCGGCAGTAAACACCACTGTATCACTACCTGCAAAGTGCATCGCCAGCGCAGCTGCATCCAGCTCTGTCAGGCTCCCACTGACGGGCTCAGCACCCAGCTCGCCTAGCAATGCCTGCTGCTCTGGCTTACGGTAGAGGGCACGAACAGCATGCCCCCTTCCTGAAAGGATCCTGCACAGACGCTGGCCGATTTTGCCTGCACCACCGATAATGAAAACATGAACCACAGTTGTCTCCTTCTGGGGTTATGATGTGTCCGAAATTATAACCTGACATCAGGTCAGTTCCTTTGAGCCTGACCGATTGCACTGCATGCTGCTGCCAGCACCAGACAGCTGGTCAGATACTCAGTTGTTCTTATAGCTGAGAACAACAGCCGTACCGATTTAGCTCTCCCGTCACGATGAGAACTCCTGAACCGGTTACACGCAATGCCGGCCAATATCTTCCGTTATATTCGAAAGATCCACGCAAGTTACTGAAGTGCGAGGGACGCAATGTGTACCTTGAACGAACTGAAGTCAGCGGAACCCTGAAGGTTCGATTCCATAGCGTTCAGAAAACTGCCTGCTGAAGCTCGATACTGAATTGTAACCCACCCGCCCCGCGACCGTTTTTACCGGCAGCGTCGATGTCATCAGCAGGCGGAGAGCCTCCGCGATACGTGCATCGGCGATAACTGAGCGTAAGCTGGTTGACTCACTGGCCAGGTGGCGCCGAAGCGTGGGGCCACTGAGTCCCGTCAGATCTTCAATTTCAGCAGCACTCCAGGGATGAGCCGGTTTGTCCGCTACCATCTGACGGATTTTCATGGCCAGACTTGGCTGCCGGGCTCGCAGCAAAGCATGGTATCCCATGCCATAAAGCCAGAGCACCACTTCAACCATGGCGTGCAGGGAAAGCGGACGCTTCCCTTCCCGCATTGCGGCTGTCCAGCGGTTAAGGGGTGAAAGAAGAGCTGATACGGAAATGGCTGCGATGCTGCCGGTGTCCTGTGGTGGTGGTGCGGCAAGTAACAGCCTGGCTGCTTCAAGCTGTTCCTCCGCGAGCACCACGCTCAGGGCGACAAACTCACCACTTTGTTCTGAAGGGGCATATTCTATATCGATGCTACGGGCATTCGGGACGACCATAATCTCGCCCGGGATCACCCGGTGCCATTTCTCATTTTCACGATACCGGAATTCTCCTTCCAGCGGGAAGGAAAGGGTCGCACCTTCCACCTCGAACTTCTTTACCTGATGCGTCTGTTCTGCGCGAAGGCAATCGCAGGGAAGTGGAAAACGGGAGCGTGCCAGGGTAAGAAGCTCAGCGAGGAGATCATCAACGGGAGAATCGGAAAAGCTGACTGTTTGCATATTCATCCGGAATTTGACTTTGACCGCTATTATACGTCGCCATATACAAAAGCATACAGCGACGCGTGCGGTTGTCTATTCCCGGATGACAAAAATCAGGCCGATTATAGTTACTGCCATACCCACAAGCATAGGCAATGTAATGGCCTCTCCAAACAGCAACCACGCTTCAGCTGCCGTGAGAATGGGAACCAGGTAAAAGTAAGTAGCGACTTTGGTTGCTTCACCGCTTCGTATCATAAAAATCAGCAACATAATCGCCAGAACCGATACGCCAATAACCAGCCAGCCCAGACCCAGCGCAAATGATAAGCTCCACTGCGTCGGAGCAGATTCGAACATCAGGCTAATTGCACCCATCGATATTGTCAAAGTGACGTACTGTAAAAACGTGTTCGCAAAGATATGTCCATCTCCCTGAGCACGGCGCTGATAAAGCGCTCCGATCGTTACGCCAAATAACCCCAGCATGACCGACCCAAAAGCCACAGGATCCAGTGCAAAACTATGCTGCCCTGGCGATAGCACCAAGAAAACGCCCGCAAAGCCAATCGCAATACCCAGCCATTTCCGGGGATGCAGGGACTGACGGTGCATGAGTGAAACCAGTATTGCAGTCAGTACCGGCTGCAGGCCGGTGATGAGCGCCGCAATGCCTGACGGCATGCCACGATGGATGGCATAAAAGCATCCGCCCAGAAAGAAGCTCTGCAGGAAAAGTCCGACAATCAGGTTGCGAACCATTCCTCTGCCGGACGGAAAACGGGCCCTGAACCCCAGTGTAAGCAGCAGAAGGACCAGACAGGAAAATGCGCCACGCAGGAATAAAAGATGAAACGGCGCGCTGTACTGCACGGTAAATTTGGCTGCGACAAACCCTGACTCCAGAGGAATACAAAAAGCCAGGGCGCAAGAGTAATGAGCCATTTTTTTTGTGAGGCAGTGATATTCATAGTATTGCAGGTGGGTTCTTGTCGGGCGATATGAAAGGGGATCTCTTCCCGGTCACTATTGTGTGCACCGGGAAGGAAGGTGATCAGACTGCGGGTGACCACAGGTCGTAATTCAGTGCGAAGCTGTTACCTTCACGGATAACCTTACCGGTAGTAGGCAGGTTGAAGTGCATACCACTGACAGCCAGGTTATCGCTCGCTGCGCGGTCAAGCACTTTGCTACGGATGGCCGCCGCCGCCGCAGGATCGCTGTCGAACGCGATAGTAACGTCAGGCTGAGCAACCTGAATGTGCGGGAAGTGAACAATATCACCCCAGATGAGCAGCGACTCTTTTTCATCACCCAGCAGATAACCGGTATGTCCTGGCGTATGGCCGAACAGCGGTACAGTCTGAATACCTGGTAAAATCGCTTCCTCGCGGAATGGCACCAGTTTGTCGTCATAAGCGCTGAAGGCGTTCCTTGCTACTTCAAAGAACGGCTTGAATGCGTCAGGCGCGCCAGCGGAAATGGTTTCATCACGCCAGAAAGCGAGTTCTTTCTCATGCACAAACAACTGCTGAACATTGCGGAAAACGGGAGTCTGCAGGGGGCCTGCAAGCCCGCCGATATGGTCAGGATGCGCGTGAGTCAGGAGAAGGGTATCAATCTGAAGCGGGTCAATGCCTGCCGCGGCCAGGGCTACCTGAAGCCGACCGCCCCAGCCATTAATACCTCCGGCACCACTGTCAATCAGGATGGTTCGCTCAGGCGTCTGGATAACGTAGACGTTGATATTAATACGGGGTACTGCTGGCACACCGCGCTTCTGCAGTAAATCCTCGGCACGTGAGCCGTCAATACCAGACAGCAGCTCAAAAGATACGTCCAGATAGCCATCACTCAGCATGGTCACAGTCATGTCACCTACTTTTTTGCGATTGATAGCCGGGGCCTGCCAGTTCAGTTGTGAAGTCATATTGGTCTCCGTTACGATTAGAGGTCATCAGGTTTTACTTTAGCAATAGTAACGAAATTTCTGGTTCGAACTGCTCATCCTGCTACGTAAACCGCTCATTCTTAAAATCCGGAGCACAGCAGGTTATATTGCTTTTGCCTTTCTCATGTAAGGTGTCGGTATTATCTTTACCGGAGCCTGTAATGGACATTATTGGAATTATCATGTCGGCGGGAAAAGCCTCTGACCAGTCCTCAAGCACCCGACAATAGTGTCCCGCCTCAATCCCCGCCAGGGCAGAAGACTCCGGCAGGTAGGCCAGGCCGTAGCCATCTTTTACTGCCTGAAGCATTGGATAAATGCTTGAAAAAGTAAGCTGCCCGTCCACTTTTTTCACAATATTCTCCCCCTGCCTGACAAATTCCCAGCCATACAGCGGGCCTGTGGGTGACAGACGTATATTGATGCAGTCATGTTTTTCCAGCTGAGAGGGATGTAGCGGCAGACCTCTTTCTGCAAGATAGGTGGACGATCCAATGACGACAAACCGTATGTCCGGTGCGATTCGGACGGCCACCATATCCTTTAATATGTCATCACCAATTCGGACTCCGGCATCAAAATTGCCCTCAACAATGTCGACAAAACCGTTCTGCTGCGACATTTCCACCTTGATATCCGAATATTTTTTTTAGTAACGGTGACAATCGTGGCCAGAGACATTCATGAATCATGTGATCTGATACCGTAAGTCTGACCAGCCCAGCCGGTGTATGGCGCAGTCTCTGAAGAGCTGTCACGCCCGCTTCAATGCGCGCAAGACCGGGTTCAAGCGTCAGTAATAATTGTTTACCGGCTTCGGTGACAGCCACCCGCCTGGTTGTACGCATAAGTAACGGCATGCCAACGCGCTCCTCGAGACGACGTATCGTGTGTGAAAGCGTGGATGCCGAAATCCCGAGGCGGACAGCAGCCCGTGAAAAACTGCACTCCTGTGCTACTGCCATGAATGCAACATAGTCATTAAAATCGTGACGCATACCGTTCCCGTTCAGGATCTCCGATAACATTATCAGAACCATTTAGGTTCATGATGCCGATTCTGTGAGCCATCAGGCAACCCCCCGTTCCGCTCATCCGATCATAATTTTTATAAATCTAGATATTGGTAAATCTCAATATGTGGAATAAAGTGTCGTGGTTCTGCGGCTACATCGGCCGAACGACGACATGCCAGGTCGTAAATGCTGAGACATGGCGTTTCAGTGATATTGAAAATTCGCTATATCAGGATATGTAATGAAGACGAAAAACCTGTTCTCTCCCACCAGACTAGGTCCCTACACCCTGAAGAATCGTGTTGTACTTCCGCCTTTAACCCGCTCACGGAGCTCACAACCGGGTGATATTCCGAACGAACTGATGGCTGAATATTACGCACAGCGCAGCAGTGCCGGGTTTATGGTGACCGAAGGAACACAAATCGAACCTCGTGGGCAGGGTTATGCGTGGACCCCGGGGATCTACAGCTCACGGCAAGTGGAAGGCTGGAAGAAAGTGACGCGGGCAGTGCATGAAAAAGAAGGCATCATTTTTGCCCAGCTCTGGCATGTCGGAAGAGTATCCCATAACTCCCTGCAGCCAGGTAACGCCTCGCCTGTCGCTCCGTCGGCGATACCGGCAGGGGAAAACGTTAAGGTATTCATCGAAACCGGGCCGGGAGAGGGGGCGCTGGCTACCGCTTCCTGCCCCCGCGCACTGGAAAAAGAGGAAATTAGTGAGATTGTCAGGATGTACGCCGGGGCAGCTCAGAACGCCCTTGATGCCGGTTTTGACGGTGTGGAAATTCACTGTGCAAATGGATACCTGGTTAACCAGTTCATGTCATCCCATAGCAACAAAAGAGAGGATGAATATGGTGGCTCATTACATAACCGGCTGCGGTTTCTGCGCGAAGTGACGCAGGCTGTCGCTGATGTGGTCGGTAAAGACCGTGTGGGAGTCCGTTTTGCTCCGCTCTTTCAGACCACGGATGAAGTAAGGGTCTATCTTGGCCTGGTGGAAGATGATCCCCATGAAACCTATACCGAAGCCGTTAAAATTCTTGAAGAAATCGGAATAGCCTATATTTCTCTTGCTGAAGCCGACTGGGATGATGCTCCCGAATTGCCTGAAGCATTCAGAGCTGAAGTCCGTAAGTTATTCAGCGGTGTAATTATGTATGCCGGGCGATATACGCAAGAAAAAGCCGAACGGATTATCGGTGCTGGCTGGGGAGACATTATCGGATTTGGCCGCCCGTTCATAGCTAATCCGGATTTACCGCAGCGCCTTTATCATGAATGGCCACTGAATCCGGTCGATCCAACAACCATGTATGGTGGAACGGCAAAAGGCTACACAGATTATCCCGCCTTTGGCTAACCATTCTTATGAGCATCAGCTTTTCAAAAGCTGATGCTTAACGTAGAGAAGTATCGTAACATTGCAATTCCTCAATGCGACAAGTGACAGAGTTTATGCCTGATATTGATTTGAATGACGTGATTAAGGCGCTGGGAAACCCTGTTAGAAGAAAAATTCTGTATATGCTCAAGGAACCGAAAATACACTTCCATCAGCCTTATGCTGATGCGGACGAGTTCGGTGTGTGTGTCAGTATCATTCAGGAAAAGGTCGGGCTCTCACAGTCTACCGTTTCTCTTTACCTCTCAGCTCTTCAACGGGCACAACTTGTTACTTCTCAGCGCATCGGTCCCTGGACGTACTACAAACGTGACAATGATAAAATAAGGGTTGTTCTTGAGTTGCTGAAAAATACAATCTGATACAGGACTGAGCACATTCAGTGTAACAGTACCGGGGGTTCGTACTTGCGATCCCGGCAGGCATTCCATGAAAGCGCACTAATTCCTCAATATCAGGCTGCAGACCGGTCATAAGAGGCTAATAGTTTTGCAAAATATCCACCAGTTTGGGTCAAATCACTCTGTCGGTTGGTGTGCATACTCGGTGAAAGGACCTGCAGATATTTAAGATGGCGGATAGCTTGTTACAGTGCCGCTGATGACATTCCGACCCTGTTGCCGTCCGGGTAAGATAATACCTCTGACAGCGGTCATAAAAGCCCAACATAATTGTCTTTCGAGCCATATATTAATCGCTCATCGCGCTCTCTTTTTCGAAGAGGTGTCACTTAATCATGATCGGTCAGTACAAAAAGACAGTGCTTTTCCAAATCCCGGACGGTTGTATGCGAAAACGGTGAAGCTCAACAAATGGTGTCATCGCTGTGCAATGCTCTGCGGGCTCATTCTTTCAGTTAACTGTTTGGTTACAGCTTCAATGAAGTATTTCAGTTAATTCACAGCGAGGGTTTGAGGAAACCACGCTGTGATTACCCAACGCTCATCCGGAGCATCCGGATTGAACTGTCGCTGGAGCTTGTTGGGCGACACGATACTGGCCTCGCCTTTACATGCCCTCGGGCTCCGGTATCCGACCTGAGCCTTTATCCCGACACGTTTCATCAGTCGCCAGACTCTGTTCACTCCGCACTGTTGCCCGCTGTCCCGCAGATCCAGATGGATTTTGCGATAACCATAGACGCATCCCGATTCCAGCCAGAACTGTTTAATCTGTCCTGTCAGTCTCAGGTCTGCCTGATGGCGTTGTGAATGCGGCTGCTGAAGCCAGGCGTAAAAACCACTGGGATGTTCATCCAGCACCCGACAGAGCAGGCGAACAGGCCAGCAACAGGTGTTGTCACGAATAAAGGCGTACCTCAGTCGGACAGCTTTGCGAAGTACGCCGCGGCTTTTTTTAATATGTCCCGTTCGTCGGTAACCCGCTTCAGCTCTTTCTGAAGACGGCGGATCTCGGCCTGAGCATCTGACTGTTCTTTATTAGTGGAAGAATCCGGACCGTAGTTCTTTATCCAGGCGTAAAGGCTGTGGGTGGTGATATCGAGACGCGTTGCAACGCTGGCAACAGAATAACCGCGATCAACAACCTGTTTGACTGCTTCAATTTTAAACTCTTCGGGATAACGCTTACCGCTCATGGGCACCTCTCTTTAAGCCATCTTAAATGACTCTGAGGTGTCTGTTAAACCCGTGGCGATTCACCTCGCGTCCTTCCGTTCAGTATAGCCTCAGTCCCTGACACCACCCGAGAACGGAATGACGTCCCCTTTCTCCCTCCCGGTGTTGCGTTCAAGCTCCCTGACATACTGCTGTAAAAGTATAAGGTTATGTAACAGCTCTACATTTTCAGCCATCATCTTTTTGATTTCTTCCCTCAGCTCATTTCTCTGACGGCGATACTTTTCTTTCAGCTTGATCTGCTGCTCAATGCCCTGCTCATCAACCGGCGCGGTGCCCTGGCACGTTTTTTTCAGACTGCGGATAGCCTCCCTGACCTGCCTGTACTCAGGACAGTTATAATTCAGGGTGCCGTTTGCCAGCCCCGCTCGTTTTTCCACAGCATACTGGCTGATACGCTCCCCTGATAACATCAGTTCCCTCAGGGCCTGCTCTGCTCTTGCCTGTGTTTTTTTAACCCCCGACTGTTCGTTCGTCATGCTCTATTCATCCTTTTCAAAAAAGCGGACAGCATCTGCATAAAAATCTCTCTCAAGCATCAGAAAATCCCTGTCAGCCTGAGGAGCATTATTTCGCACGGCAATCTCCAGAAGGTTGTCATAATGAGCCATCCTGCGTTTCCACACGGGAACAGAATCAGCTCCGGCCAGCATGTTCTCACATCCCGGATTGCAGGACGCTGACTGAACAACCGCCTTAAACTCGCAGTCATGGCCATTCATGCAATAAAAACCGTTTCCAAGAGATACCAGTTTTTGCCCGCCTCGTTTAGCCATGCTCATCGCTTTTTTCAGTGTAGGAAACGTCATCTGATGTAAGTGCCCACCTCTCTGGGACATCAGTAACTTCCCGCCTTCGCCATAAAGCAGGCCTTCATGCTGATAAGAAACAGCCCTGGAAGCTGAGAGTTCGGTATCAACCCTTTCAATCTCGGCAGCGAATGCCTGAGGGATCGCCCGGCTAAAATGCGAAGCGTTGAGTGCACCGGACATATACCACTCCGTCATGCCTCTGATTAAGTGCTTAAACTGCCGGATAAGATCATTAGTAGAAATCAGATCAAGACGCCTGAGGTGTACAGCAAGTGAACGGCGAAACTGATGGGTTCGCAATGGCCAGAAAGCCCCCTCCCGAATCTCCATCGCAACGCGTTCATCATCACGTATGTTTGGATTTAAAAGCCTGAACTCATCAATATGGGTAAGCGTGCAGTGAGAACCGTATTGACGAAGTGAAGCTGGTCAGGCAGGCAGAGTAACCCGCCACGGGAGCAGAGCACCCACCCGGTTCACAGGCCA